>CALDYY010000038.1 GCA_937944245.1 uncultured Saprospiraceae bacterium
TCGCTGAAATAGAATGTTTCGGAGGAGCGCGCACAACACTTCAAGGAAACGTTACTTTGTTGAGATAAGGAAATTAATTGCTGAAATCCAATTTAAAAATACATTATTGGATTTCAGCCTCTTCTATTCTATTAAAAAAAGATTTGATCCCTAAAATAGTTTGCATAAAACTTGCTGATTTATTGTGCTCAATATCAATAAATGGAGCAATTTTTTTGGCAGAACTTATTTTTTGTAACTCTGGAAGTATCTTTTTTAAATCCTCAGCATTGCAGGTGTCTGGGTCTCTAAACTTTGCTTTGTTGATGAACTTCTGATACCTGAATGTTGGATAAGCATTTGCTATCGCCCTTAAATCGCCGACGTACCAAGATTCAAGCTCTCTGCAAGCAATCCGAATTAGAAAAGGGCATGATCCGTTTTCTTCGCATAATCTGACTAGTTTCTGTTTTAATATTTTACAGTCATTATCATCTTGATCTTGAATAATAACAATGCCTACTGATTCATTTCGCCAATTTGATAATACCTTTATCTTATTAGGTACATTTTTTTGTAAATCATTTTTACCATCAAAGTGGCGAATAAAGTAGTTTTTATTTAATACCCAATGTTCCAGTAAGATTTTTGGAAGTACAATGGATAAAAACTCACGCATAGAGCGTTCTTCTACTAATATTTCGATTCTTGCCATGCCTTCAATTTTTAGGACCACTACCTTTAAAATAACCTTGTTTCCACAAGTACCCAAGTTGGTCTCCTGCTTGGTAAAGTTGCTTAACCATTTCATCTTCTGATGCTCTTAGAATTAATGTATGTCCCGATTCCTTTTTTAACCAGAATAATTCCTTTAACTCAAGTGAATTGACAAAATCAGGTGAATGAGAGGAGATGAATACTTGTCCTCCTCTGTTGGCGTACTCACGAAATTCTTCTGCTAATTCTGCTAATAGCTCTGGATGAAGATAGTTTTCGGGTTCTTCTATACAAAGTAATGGATGAGGTTGAGGGTCGTGAAGTAAAATCAAGTAAGCAAACATTTTAATAGTGCCATCAGAAACGAATCTTGAAATGAACGGGTCTTTGAAGCTCCCATCGCTGAATTGCAATACAATTCTTCCATCAATCGTTTCTTGCGCCTCTACTTTTTCTATGCCTGGTACTCGTTCTTTCATCTTATTGAGTATAGTTTGAAAAATATGAGGATGTTCCTCATAAATATACTTTGTTACTTGAGCAATATTATCACCTGTTTGGGATAAATGTTCGCTTAGTCCAGCATCTTCAATATTTTGAGCTGCATTTATCTGAAAATTAGAGACGTACCAGTTTTCTAGTAACCGTCTAAAAGAACTAATCGCATTGAATTTTTGAAACTGTCCTAATCCTTTTATTGCAAGAATATCAGGACTGTCGAGCGTTTGTTCTTCTCTCTCTTCTTTAAATTCCTGTTTAGCATCTTCAAATTCGTTTTCATTTACAATAGCATAACCCTTACCATTACTAAACTCTAAAAAACGATAGGGTCTGCCTCGATTGCCTCTCCTGTAACTTAATACTTCTCTAATAACTATTGGATTTCTTGATTCATTTAATCTTACAGCCAATTCGTAAGTAATGAGTGGTTGTTTTTTACCTTCAACAGTCGGGTTTCTAAACTTGATTTCAATTTCTATATCTCCTTCTCCATTTCTGGAATAAACTTCTTTAAATCCTCCTCTTTTGTTTAAAGCAGTTTTTACATTTCCCTTCAAAGCATCACTCATAAAGCCAAATACTTCAAAAAGCGTTGACTTACCTGAACCATTAGCTCCTAAGAATACACACAAATTAGGTAGGTCTTTAATCTCGGCTTCTCGATATACCTTAAAATTCTTTATTCTTATCTTTTCTATTTTCATTACTTAAATTCTATTGAGGAGCTATTTAATAATTTTTTCATTTTTATCAGTATTCACCAACTCGAAGTCATCAATAAATCAATATTGGTGGATTTAATGCTAAATCTTCTGCCTAAATATTCATTGGTTAGCCAGCCTTTGTAAATATAAACGCCATGCCTTAACCCATAATCTTGATAAAGCAACTGTTCTATACTGCCTGCTGAAGAAGATTGTAGCAGAATCGGGGTAATAATATTGCTAATCGCAATAGAGGCAGTGCGCGATACTTTAGAAGCAATGTTTGGAACGCAATAGTGAATAACACCGTGCTTAATGAATGTAGGAGAATCGTGGGAAGTTACTTCAGAGGTTTCAAAACAACCGCCTTGGTCTATGCTAATGTCCACAATGACTGCACCTTGCTTCATGTTTTGAATCATGTCTTCAGTAACTACTACTGGTGTTCTTCCTGATTTAGAGTGCATCGCCCCAATGGCGACATCAGCATTGAGCAATTCTCTCTTTAAGTAAATAGGATTGAGTGTGGAAGTGTATAATTGCCGCCCCAGAAGTGTTTGAATGCGCTTGAGTTTCGCTACATTATCATCAAAAATCCGAACTTCTGCACCTAATCCTAATGCAGTTCGACTGGCATATTCCGCCACCACACCTGCTCCTAAGATAACTACTTTTGCTGGTGGCACACCAGAAATGCCACCCAGCAACACTCCAGTTCCGTTCTTTGGTTCAGCGAGTAATTCGGCAGCCGTTAGAATGGCACATAATCCAGCTAACTCACTCATTATTTGAACGATAGGGAATGTGCCGCTTTCATTTTTTAGATATTCCATAGCTACGGCAATCACCCGTTTTTCTTGTAATTTTTTGATGTATTCGTCGCTTATGATAGGTAATTGTAGCGGAGAAATCAAGATTTGATTGGGGTGCATCAACTGAATTTCAGATAGCGTAGGTGGAGCTACTTTTAGAATGACATTCGCTTTATACACTTGCTCTTGCGAGTAAGCAATTTCAGCACCTGCCTCGGAATAGTTGTGATCGCTAAAATTGGACTTTTCTCCTGCTCCTGCTTCAATGATGACTTGATGTCCTTGCCCTACCAAAGTAGCTACGGATGATGGCACTAATGCAATGCGCTTTTCCTGCATAATGACTTCTTTGGGAATCCCAATGCTTAAACTATCCTGCCTTTGCGACACCGGTAGCGTTTCTGCTTGCGTTTGATAACTTAAACTTGGCGGTATCTGTATTTTCTTTTTTTCTGACATAACATCTATGGTCGTTTATGCACAATCAAATGGTTCTATAAAAATATCAATTTTCGATGGGAATTATCCAATAACTTTATTTCTACTTGCACCAAATCTGGAGGTAAAAGCGGAGCAATGAGTTGAGGCCATTCTATGAAGCAGTAATGCTCGCCATACAAATAATCCTCAATGCCAATATTTACAGCTTCCTCTATTCGATGAAGTCGGTATAAATCAATATGATAAACTGTACTTTGTTTTCCAAGCACATCAATATAAACATATTCGTTGATGATAGAGAATGTTGGGCTAGTCGCAATTTCTTGCACGCCTAATTGTTGACAAATGCTTTTTATCAAAGTTGTTTTGCCTGCTCCCATTTCGCCTATCAATGAAAATTTTCTTCGTTCACCTGCAAACGCCAATAATTGCGAAGCAGCATGGTCTAAATCTGTTAAAGATTGAATCATCAATTCCATAAAACTCAAAATTACTACCTAAAATTGTCCAATTACGTCTATTCCGGCTTTTACTTGGTCGCCTAGTTTTACATTAAGTGTTGTGCCAAGAGGTAAAAACAAATCTGCTCTTGAACCAAATTTAATGAATCCAAATTCTTGCCCTTGTGTTACTTTGTCGCCTTGTTTTACGTAGCATCGAATGCGCCTTGCTACTGCACCCGCAATTTGACGAATGAGTAATGTCCCATTTTTATTCTGAAAAACAAGGGTATTGCGTTCGTTTTCAGTAGAAGATTTTGGGTGTCTTGCTAATAAATATTTTCCAGGATGATATTTGAAATAAATGATTTCTCCATCAATCGGGCTGCGATTGGCATGGACATTATAAATGGACATGAAAATGGATACTTGTAAGCGTTTATCTTTAAAAAATTCGGTTTCTTCCACCTCTTCTAAAACAACAACCGTGCCATCGGCTGGGGCATAAATAAGTTGAGCATCTGGTTTAGGCACTTTTCGGATTGGATTGCGAAAAAAATTCAGGGATAACCCCATTAGCACTAGCGCGCCGAACAGAGTTAGAGGTAGCATAATAGGTAAATACCAAGCCACAATAAGATTAACAGTAGTTACAAAAACAGAAAAGACAATTAAAATGGATATTCCTTCACGGTGTATGCGCATCGCAAATCAATTTTTAAAGACTTGTTTTTATTTTATCCAGAGTAAATAAGTAGCAGCAAAAGGTAACATATAAATGAACGCATCAAAGCGATCCAAAAATCCACCATGTCCAGGTAATAAATTGCTAGAATCTTTGATACCGTAGCTGCGTTTGAGCATGGATTCAATTAAGTCCCCATACGAGCCAAACACAATAACAATAATTGCCAAAATCATCCAGTCAACTAAGTTGATATTATTGAATAGTTGACTCAAACTATACCCTACAATGAGTGTAAAAACGCCACCGCCAATCGTCCCTTCCCATGTTTTTTTAGGCGATATTTTTTCCATCAATGGGGTACTACCAAAACGTTTTCCCAGCAAGTAAGCTGCTGTGTCGTTTGTCCATACCATTAACATCAATCCAAGTACAATCCTATGGTCATAAGTGCCTGTTTCAAAAGCAATTAGATTAAGAAGCATAAAGGGTAAACTGATGTAAACTACGCCTAAGAGTACCATACCAACATTGCGAAAGGGTTCAGCACTTTTTGCGTATAATTCTGAAGTAAAAAGCGTAAAAATGGCAATCATGGAAGAAAAAAGAATAGCTGGTTGACAAGTGCCAGGGCAGTTTAGATGATAAAGCGCTAAAAAGAAATAGGGCAATATGCCAACTACAACGCATGAAATTTTGTGAAAGAGGTCGTCTTTGGGAAAAACGATGCAGGCAAACTCCCAAAGGCTAATAGTAGCAATTAATCCGAAAAGGATGACAAAAGGATATGCTCCTAAAAAAACACCACCTAGCATAGTAAGCACGAAACCTATTGCAGTTATAGTCCTCAATCCGAAGCCACCGTTATTATTATGTGTTTCTTGAGTTGTCAAGTGTTGAACGATTAAGATAGATAATTAAGTAACTCAATAACGCCACGAAGATACTAGAAACCATGACAAGAAATGTAAGATTTGGTGAACTGCTGCTCATTTCTGCCTTAGAAAGCTGATTTGGATAGCGATAAATGACGATAATCTGTATAGCATTGTTGAAAAAGTGTGCAATAATAGGTATCCAAAGATTTTTTGTCCAAAATAATAAATAGCCTAGTGATGCACCCAGCAAAAGACGTGGAAGGAAGCCCTGAAATTGACCATGAAAAGCACTAAAAACAATGGCAGCTATCCAAATTGCCCATTGTGGTCGTTTTATCCATTGCGCTATTTTTTGCTGTAGCAATCCTCTAAAAAACAATTCTTCACCAATGGCAGGTATTAAGGCTATGGTAAATAAATTTCCTAACAATTCATAAGGAGATTCCATCACCAGTAATGCTTTAGAAAGTTGGGCTAATTTCTGCTCTAATGCTATTGCGCTTTCGGGTAACGGAAGTATTTTATTGATGAAGTAAAACCATTGTGCCAATGGAAAAACAGCCATCATAAAAAAAATCGCTAGTACCATATTGGTTATGCTAGGGCTTTGATGGAGTCGCAAAATCTGCTGCCATTGCCAAGCATAAGCCAATACCGTAATTGCGATAGCTGGAAGCAAAAAAGTATGAATTTGGCTAATAATATTGGCAAGACGAATGAAGTGACGAATCTCGGTATTGTTGTTGCTGCTTAAATTTTGGGTAACTTCTTTGTAATCATATCCCATCGCAATACTGATGTAGTGGATGAATAGCACGGCTAAAAGATTGAAAATCAACAATAGCAGCAACAGTACCAATAAAAAAAAGATAGGTTTTTGTTGTAAACTACTCTTAAGTGGCGATTCAAAATTGCGTTGTTGATTCATATATGTCTAAACTATGTAAAGTAACAGTTTGTTCTTCACCGAGCGAAAGCAAAGATACTACCTTTGGCACGCTTCGTTCATTCATCATTCTTATCCAAACTCAGAAACAAAAAACATGACCCGACTAAGTGTAAATGTAAATAAAGTCGCTTTGTTGCGCAACGCAAGGGGAGGTAATTTGCCTGATCTTGTGCAAGTGGCAAAAGACTGTGAAGCCTTTGGAGGGCAGGGCATTACGGTGCATCCTCGACCTGACGAACGGCATATTCGTTACAGTGATATACCTGCTTTAAGAGCGGTAGTAAAGACAGAATTTAATATCGAGGGCAATCCTGACGCTAAGTTTATGCAACTGGTACTTGCCAATCCGCCACATCAATGCACGCTTGTACCTGATTCACCTAACCAACTAACTTCCGATCATGGTTGGGATACCCTCAAACATTATGCTTTTTTAAAAGATATTACACAACAATTACAAGCAAAAGGCATTCGCGTTTCTATTTTCGTTAATGCAGAAGAACGTTTCATAGAAGGTGCAAAAGCAGTAGGTGCTGACCGAATTGAATTGTACACAGGCGAATATGCTCAATTATTTGACCACAATCGCGAGAAAGCTATTGCGCCACACATTCGCTGCGCTGAATTTGCAAACCAAATCAATATTGGTATCAATGCAGGGCATGATTTGAATTTACATAACTTGAGGTTCTATCAACAAAACGTTAATGGATTATTGGAAGTATCTATTGGTCAAGCACTTATCTGCGATGCCTTGTATTATGGCTTAAGCAACACAATTCAAATGTATCTGAGGGAATTGCAAAAAGATTAACGGCAGTAAAAATAAGAAAGTAATTGGGTATGAATGCTTAGTTATTGAACTCATTGATTAATTCAATAGGGATGCATCTTTAGCGCATTCACCAAAGAATAATTTACAGGGCTTTAGCCTAATTCAACAAATATCTTTTGTTTAGGCTAAAGCCTCGTTGCTATTGATTCATGATAAATTTGCCTAATAGCTCCAACAATCAAGATTGTCTAACATCAGTTTCTAATAATCCTTTAATTGTAATACTCACCTTAATTTTGGATGCTAACTCCCACTTTTTACCACTATATGCTATGCGCTAAAAGCTATTTATTCTAACTGGAATGAATTAACAATTGCGTAAATATCTTCATTGCCAATAAAATAGACTACAAATCATGTTTAATTGAATTAACTAATTGTTTTATATTATTTTATTTGTTTTAAATTTGTGAATAATTGTTTTAAAAATAATGAAAAGCGATTGTTTGGTGTCATAAAAAGTGTTAAATTTGAAATAAAAGTGGTAGAAAGTGGTAAATTGTGTAAAATGTTTGTATATTTGATACACTTTCAAAGTTTCATTAACTGAGCAATGCAGCAACTATTAGGAGAATACGAATGCGCAATAGATGCCAAAGGGCGAATGAGGCTGCCAAGTGCTTTAATTGCACAGTTAGGAGAAGGTGAAGTATGTAATTTTGTTATCAATAGAGGGTTAGAGCAATGTTTGACTTTGTACCCAGAAGCAGTTTGGAATAAGATTTCGGAAGAAGTAAATAGTTTAAACCTTTACAATAAAAAGAACCGAGATTTTGTCCGCTATTTTTATAGGGGTGCACATCGGGTGGCTATTGACAATGCAGATCGTATCTTAATTGCCAAACGATTATTGGAATATGCAGAAATTGACAAAAATGTTATTTTGAGTGCATACAACGACCGAGTTGAAATTTGGGCAACGGAAAAATATGACGAATTAATGCAAGAAGAACCAGATGATTTTTCTGACTTAGCGGAAGAAGTGCTAGGCAAAAGTAAAATCAATTTAAGTGATTTAAGTTCTTTGAAATCAAATAAAGAAGAATGATATGTTTTATTACACTTAGTGTATCTTGTAAGCATGTCGTTAAATTTTATTTTGGCTTATGTATCATCAACCTGTACTTGCTGAAGAAAGTATTACATTCTTAAACATTAACCCTGATGGCATTTATGTAGATGCTACTTTCGGTGGTGGTGGGCATAGCCGTCTGATTTTGCAACAACTCAGCAAGAAAGGACGGTTGTATGGCTTTGACCAAGATGAAGATGCTTGGAAAAATAAAATTGACGATGAGCGATTTACACTGGTACAAGGTAATTTTAGGCATTTGCAACGCTTCATGCGCTTGTATGGTGTTACTACTTTAGATGGCGTACTGGCGGATTTTGGCGTCTCCTCTCACCAATTGGACGAAGCAGAGAGAGGTTTTTCCTACCGCTTTGATGCGGATTTAGACATGCGAATGAATCGGCAACAACCATTGACGGCAGCGCAAGTGCTGAACAATTACGAAGAAGGTCATTTGCAAAAAATATTTGGTGAGTATGGCGAAGTAAGAAATGCTAGAACTTTGGCACAAGCGATCGCAGCGACGCGCCAAGTAAGTCCGTTTACAGTCATAAATGACCTTACTGCTTTGCTCGAACCTTTGGTGATGCCAAAGGGACAACGTTTACGCTATTTCTCTCAAGTGTTTCAGGCGCTGCGCATAGAAGTAAACGATGAGGTAGGTGCTTTGAATGACTTTTTAAAAGATACTTTAACACTACTCAAACCTAGTGGGCGATTGGTGGCGATTGCATATCACTCTTTGGAAGACCGATGCGTGAAAAACTTCCTGAGAACAGGGAATATCAATGGGGAAGTGCAGCGCAATTATTTCGGTCATATCTTTCGACCCTATGAAATCATTACAAAAAAAGCCATAGTGCCTAGTCAACAAGAAATACAAGTAAATTCTAGGTCGAGAAGTGCAAAAATGAGAGTAGGTGAACGATTAGACATTCAACCAGAAAATTTTAGTTACTAATTGGTAATCAAATAAATAGACATTAAATAATTGAGGCGATGGCAAAACAAGGGCGATTAAGGCAAATGTTTGAGATGACTGCGGTAAGCAGTAGAAGTGCTATCTGGTTGTTACAAAATTTAGCATTTATTTTGTTTTTAGGTATAATTACCATCGTTTATATTGCTAATGCGCATTATACTTATCGAACCGTTAGAGATATTAAAGTATTGCAAGAGGAAATAAAAGAAAAGCGTAGCATGCTAAATGCTTTGAATGCCGAATTGATGCAAAAGAGCAAAAAGGCGGAGATTGCTTTAGCTGTTGAACATTTAGGCATAAAACCTAGCAATGAAGGACCAAAAAAGATTATTGTAAAGAAAAATTAAAACAAATTAATGGCGAGTAACATCAAAAATGAAGTGCTGATAAGGGTTTATATCCTGCTGTTCCTATTTGTGGCAGCGGCAGTGCTTATTTTTGCTAAAGCTATTCGCATTAGTGTATTTGATGGAGAAAAGTGGCGAAGCGCAGGGAAAGCATTGGTTAAGATGCGACCAGTGGAGGCAGAAAGAGGCAATATCCTAACAGAGGATGGTCAGTTTTTAGCGACTTCTATACCGGTATTTGATATTTCTTTCGACCCCAATTCTAGCGGTATGAAAGAGGGTGATTTTGATGCTAATATTGATTCATTAGCCTATTTGCTTTCGACTTATGTGGACAATTCCTTTACGCCGGGTGGTTACAGGGATTACCTTATTACAATGAGAAATGAAAAAAAGCAATATGTAAAAATTAAATTAGGAGCATCTTATGCAGAGAAAGAGATGATTAGTCGCTTCCCTTTGTTTCGACAAGGACAGTTCAAGGGTGGTTTTGTAGTTCAGCAAAAATATAGAAGAGAACGTCCTTTTGGGCTTCTGGCAAGAAGAACGATTGGGTATGTTCGTGAAGATGTGCCACCTGTTGGGATAGAAGGCTCATTTAATTATATTTTAAATGGTGAACAAGGAGAACAACTGATGATATTGGTGGACGAAAAGGCGGAACTGTGGATACCTGTTAGCAATTATGAAGCAATAGAACCCAAACGAGGGGATGATATTGTAACTACACTGGATATGGAGCTGCAAGATATTACGGAGAAAGCATTGCTGCGTGCAATGAATTACCATAATGCAGAGTGGGGAACGGCAGTTGTAATGGAAGTAAAAACAGGCAAAGTAAGAGCAGTTGCCAATTTAGGGCGCACCGACGAGGGCTGGTGGGAAACTTACAATTATGCTCTTGGTCAACCTATTGAGCCGGGTTCTACATTTAAGCTCGCAACAATAATGGCATTACTAGAGGATAGGGTAGTGAGTTTAGAAGATTCTATTGACCTCAACAAAGGTAGAATGGAAATTTATGGAAAGACGGTAGTAGATTCCTACGCACATGGTTTAGAGAAAACCACAGTAAGAAAAGCATTTGAAATATCGTCAAATGTAGGAATGGCAAGTTTGGTACACCAGCATTACAATCAAACTCGCGACGAGAAAGGCAATACCATAAAAAAAGCAGACCAGTTCATTGACAGATTAAAGCAGTTCAAATTGCATCTTCCAACAGGAATAAAAATTGAAGGAGAAGCAAAACCTTATATTAAAACGCCTTATAGCACACAGGACGAATGGTCAGGCTTGACTCTGCCTTGGATGTCTTTTGGTTACGAGGTCATGCTTACGCCATTACAAATACTGGCTTTCTACAATGCAGTCGCTAACAATGGTGTATTGATGAAGCCTTATATTGTCAGTGAGATACAACATATGGGTAAGGTAAAGGAAACGTTTAAACCCATTATTATAGATCAAGCAATTGCTTCAAAATCAACCATTAAAAAAGCACAATTATTGCTTGAGGGAGTAGTTGAAAATGGAACAGCAAAAAAAATAGCCACAGATGATTACCGCTTTGCAGGTAAAACAGGTACAGCGCAAGTGGACTATCAGCGCTTGAAAAATAGAACACAAATTTCTGGTTATCAAGCCTCTTTTGTAGGTTATTTTCCAGCCGAAGAGCCGCTGTATTCTTGTATTGTGGTGATTAATCGTCCTCGTGAGCATGGTTTTTATGGTGCAGATGTAGCAGGACCTGTGTTTAGGGAAATCGCAGACAGAACATTTGCCTCGAAGATAGATTTGCATAAGTCCATTAATGAAATGGCAAAAGAAAATAAGCATTACAAATTACCATCAAAAAGTGTAGGTGAAAAGCAAGATATGGCTTACTTAGTTAAGCATTTTGGGTTGCCTACCTATGGTACAGCAGGTTCTGATTGGGTGATGTTGCAAGCTACTGCCCCAGATTCAATTAGGGTGGTAACGCGAAAGATGGAAGCAAAAGAAGTGCCAAACGTGGTTGGAATGGGATTGAGAGATGCACTTTATGCACTTGAAAATAGAGGATTAACAGTAGAAGTAGTAGGCGTTGGAAAGGTAGTGCAACAATCTATCCGACCGGGCACTAAATTGGGCAATTATAAGAATATTCGTTTGGAACTGAAATGATGAATTGTTTAAAAAAGATTTCAAAATTTTAATTTTTTATTTATCAAGAACTTAACAGACATATTATCGAATGTAAAATTGGAACAAGTTGTTGGCAACACACGCATTGGTGTTCGGCAAATTCAATTTGATTCTCGAAAAGTTGAGATAGGAGATATGTTTGTTGCAGTTAGGGGTAGTCAGGTGGACGGTCATCAGTTCGTTGAAAAAGCGATAGAAAAAGGTGCAGTAGCAGTTGTAGCGGAGGTGCTGCCCAAAGTAATGTCGAAAGAGGTGTGCTTTGTGCAAGTGAAAGATAGTGCTGAAGTATTGGGACAGATAGCTGCTAATTATTTTGACCGTCCATCAGAAAAACTACAACTCGTGGGGGTTACTGGAACAAATGGTAAAACAACCACAGTAACCTTACTCTACGAACTTTTTATGGCACTAGGCTATAAAGTGGGGCTGATTTCGACGATTGAAAACAAGATAGCTGCTCGCGTCATACCTGCTACGCATACCACACCCGATGCGGTATCGCTCAATCAGCTGATTGCGCAAATGGTGGATGAAGGGTGTAGTTATGCTTTCATGGAAGTTAGTTCTCACGCAATTCATCAAAGGCGAATTGCTGGCGTACAATATGCAGGGGCAGTGTTTACAAACATTACGCACGACCATTTAGACTATCATCAAACATTTCAGGCTTACATCGAAGCCAAGAAACGTTTGTTTGATGATTTGCCCAAAACGAGTTTCGCACTGGTGAATGTAGATGATAAGCGCGGTGAAATTATGCTTCAGAACACGAAGGCAAAAAACTATCGGTATGGAATAAAAAAAATGGCAGATTTCAAAGCAAAAATTATCGAAAATAGTTTGATTGGCTTGCATTTGAAATTGGATGGCGAAGAATTTCATGGGCGATTGATTGGTGAATTTAATGCTTATAATTTATTAACGGTTTATGCAGTAGCCAGTTTGCTAGGTCAAGAAAAAACAGAAGTGCTGCGACTGCTAAGTCAGTTAAAAGCAGCAGAAGGAAGATTTGATTATCTCCATGAGGCAAAAAAAAATATAATCGGTATTGTGGATTATGCACACACTCCCGATGCGCTAGAAAAAGTATTGAGCACAATAAATGATTTGAAGCAAAATGGAAAAGTCATTACTGTTGTGGGGTGCGGCGGTGATAGGGATAAAACGAAGCGACCTGAAATGGCAAAAATTGCTTGCAAATGGAGTGAGCAAGTTATTTTAACTTCCGATAACCCACGAAGCGAAGTGCCAGAACAAATCATTCGAGATATGGAAGCCGGCGTTCCAGCGGAATGGCTAAGGAAAGTGCTCAGCATAACAGATAGAAGGCAAGCTATTAAAACTGCGACAAAATTGGCTTTGGCAAATGATGTGATTTTAATAGCAGGGAAAGGGCATGAAAAATATCAAGAAATCAACGGGGTGAAATATCCTTTTGATGATAAGCAGATTCTAAAAGAAGAACTGTTCTCCTGAAATGTTAAAAAATGGCATGAAATGGCTTTTGAGTTAACATTTTAGATTTGACATTTGAATAACTGACCAATCAAGGTGGATAAATGATGCAATAAAGTGTGGTAGATTCAATATTTTTGTGCGTCTAAAATGTCGTGAGAAAATTTAAAAACATCAACCTATGCTCTATTATCTTTTGGAATATTTGTCCAATCAATATGATTTTCCTGGAGAAAATCTTTATCAGTTTATCTCATTCAGGGCAGGCATTGCTATGATTCTTTCACTTGTGATTAGCCTATTTTTTGGCGGTAGAATCATCAATGCGCTTAAGAAGTTGCAAATCGGTGAAACCATTAGAGAACTTGGATTAGAAGGACAAAATCAAAAAAAAGGAACACCAACAATGGGTGGTGTCATTATCATTATGGCAATACTCGTTCCTTGCCTTCTAATTGCTCGGCTTGAAAATATTTACATCGTTCTAATGTTTGTCGCAACTACACTAATGGGAGGAATTGGTTTTTTAGATGATTATATCAAAGTATTTCTAAAAAACAAAAAAGGATTAAGCGGAAAATTTAAAGTGCTAGGACAAGTATTACTAGGGCTAATTGTAGGTCTGACCATGCTTTTTAGTAAAGATATTGTCGTGAGAATACCACTTGAAGTAGCTGAAAGCAGCAATTATGAAATTATAAGAAAAGTAAAAGACGTTGCTAGCGACCGAAATGGAGTTTACACTGTGGATTACGCTTATGTAAAAACTACGGCAACAAATTTACCTTTTTTTAAAAATAATGTGCTGGATTATAAAAATTGGTTTCAATTTGCTGGTGATAATAAGGGCTTACTAACACAGATTTTCTTTGTGCTGTTTGTTACCTTCATCATCACCGCAGTTTCCAATGCCGCTAACTTGACGGATGGTTTGGATGGTTTAGCGGCGGGCGTTTCTGGAATTATTGGCGGTACGCTCATTGTATTTGCGTACATCGCTGGAAACACTATTTTCTCTGAGTATTTAGGCGTATTATATCTGCCGGGCGCTCAAGAATTGGTTATTTTCACAGCGTGTTTAGTTGGTGCTTGTGTTGGGTTTCTCTGGTATAATACTTTTCCTGCTCAAGTATTCATGGGGGATACAGGTAGTTTAACACTAGGCGGAACCATTGCGGTACTGGCAATTTTATTGAGAAAAGAATGGCTTATTCCAGTATTATGCGGGATATTTTTAATAGAAAATTTATCCGTTATTTTACAAGTCAGTTATTTTAAATATACAAAAAGAAAATATGGTGAAGGAAGGCGCATTTTTAAAATGTCGCCACTACATCATCATTATCAAAAAATGGGGATACCTGAAGTGAAAATTGTAACAAGGTTTTGGATTGTAGCTATTTTATTAGCGGTACTGACCATTATTACACTTAAATTGAGATAGCAATCATTGGTAGTAGTATAATCTGCTTCCAATGAGCATTATAAAATAGTCATAATTTTTATATGTCGTTAGGAAGTAGATTATATGCGGAACTTCGTGGAGACAAAGTTATTTGGGCGATTTTAGCCCTATTAACTATGATTTCTATACTGGTGGTATATAGTTCCACAGGTTCACTTGCCTACAAACTGCAAGGAGGCAACACAGAGTTTTATTTACTGAAGCATACTATTATTCTTGCTTTTGGATTAGTATTGACCTATGCCTGCTTCCTATTGCATTATGAAAAATATAAAATAGCAGCACCCTATTTAATGTTGATAGCGTTACCACTGCTGGCTTACACCATATTTGCAGGCGCAAACATTAACGAGGCGAGACGATGGGTTGAACTACCAATGATCGGATTAACCATTCAATCCTCTGATTTTGCAAAAATTGCACTCGTTATCTTTGTCGCTAGAGAAATTACGAAAAAGCAAGATTATATCAAGGACTTCAATAGTGCTTTTTTACCCATTATTGTTCCTGTCTTGTTTATGTGCGCACTCATAGCTCCTTCAGATTTATCTTCCGCTGGTGTGCTATTTACAACTTGTTTAGTTATGATGTTTGTAGGGCGCGTAGCATTGAAATACATGTTATTGCTCATCGCATTAGGGGTTGTCGTTTTTGCTATGCTTTATATGTTGGGCGAATTATTTCCCGACTATGTCAGAACAGAAACTTGGACTTCGCGCCTCAGAGAATTTAGGCAAGAAGTCGAGCCTTATCAGATACAGCAATCTAAAATTGCCATTGCAAGTGGTGAATGGTTTGGATTAGGACCAGGCAATAGCATACAACGTAACTTTTTGCCGCAATCTTATTCTGATTTTATTTATGCCATTATTATTGAAGAATATGGACTACTAGGCGGAGGTTTTGTGATGTTATTATACATTCTATTGTTCGTCCGCACTACTCGATTAATAACGAAGAGTGAAAAAACATTTGGCGCGATGGTGGCTATGGGATTAAGTTCGCTATTGGTGATACAAGCACTGATGAATATGGCAGTAGTGGTGCATTTATTACCTGTAACGGGTTTGACATTACCGATGATAAGTTTAGGGGGAACATCTTTGTTGTTTACCTGCATATCATTTGGCATTATTTTGAGTGTGAGTAAATATGTAGAAAGCATTAAAATATAATAAAAAAAATATGATGATGAAAGCAATTGTAAGTGGTGGAGGTACTGGTGGACACATATACCCTGCTATTGCGATTGCAGACCAAATAAAATTTGTAGAGCCATCATCTGATATATTGTTTGTTGGTGCGGAAGGCAAAATGGAAATGGAAAAAGTGCCGAAATTAGGCTACCGCATAGAAGGTTTACCTATTCGAGGATTTGATAGATCGGCTTTATTAAAAAGTGCTTTTACAGTGCCTTTTAAATTATTAAAAAGTCTTTTAAAAGCACGGAGTATTATAAAAAAATTTAAACCTGACGTCGTCATTGGCGTAGGTGGATACGCCAGCGGACCTACTTTGTATGTAGCTACACGAATGGGTATTCCTACAGTTATTCAGGAGCAGAACTCCTATGCAGGTGTAACGAATAAATTACTAGCAAAACGAGTAAGTAGTATCTGTGTGGCTTATGAAGGGATGGCAAGTTTTTTGGGTGATAAAACAACGTTAACAGGAAATCCTGTTCGGAAGGATATTGCTGATTTAGCAAGTAAAAAAGTGGAAGGGCTACGCTATTTTGGCTTAAAAGAAGGTAAAAAAACTATTCTTGCTTTTGGTGGAAGTCTGGGGGCGAGAACGATAAACGAAGCCTTTAAAAATAGCACTGCACTGTTGGAAAGAGAGGATGTACAAGTGCTTTGGCAAGCGGGAAAGTTGTATATTAATGAATTTCAGGAATGTGCAACAGCTCAACTACCTAATGTAAAAATACAGCAGTTCATTGATAAAATGGACTTGGCATATGCTGCTGCTGACCTGATTATCGGTAGAGCTGGTGCGTTGACTATTTCAGAGTTGTGTATTGTAGGGAAACCTGCAATTTTAGTGCCTTCGCCAAACGTTGCAGAGGATCATCAAACTAAAAATGCACAAGCATTAGTAAAAAAAGATGCTGCTATTTTGGTGAAAGATAAAGCCGCAAAGAGCGAATTATTACCTACGGCTTTAGCCTTGTTGGAAAATGAAGAAAGGAAAGCGGTGCTGAGTCGTAACATTTTCCAGCTAGCTAAGCCTAACGCAACGGAAGAAATAGTGGAGGTGATAATGAATGTAATAAAACAGCGTAAAAAATGAATAAAAAAGCTCTTTTTAATCGCTTAAAACAGTTGGGTTGGATGAGTTTCTCGCTTATTCTAGTGCTTTCTGTTACCTCTGCGGTACAGCGAAAAAAAGGTAGCTCTTGTGAAGATATTAGCATAAAAATAAAGACAGCAGAAAATAAAGACAGCACTTTTATTACACAAAGAGATATAATGGATTTACTGTCCAGCAGCTTTGAAGAAGAAATACTAGGCAATCGTTTAGACCGTATTGACATTGGTCGTATGGAGCGTGTTTTAGAAAGAAATCCTTTTATAAAAGAGGCAGATGTATTCATTGACAATAAAAATATTATCCATATTGAAATTATACAGCGAAAGCCAATGATGCGCATTATGGATGGTGATGGTAGAAACTATTATTTAGATGCTGAAGGGAACTTCATGCCATTGTCCATTCATTATACAGCTAGAGTACCCGTAGCTACTGGATTTATTCCAGCACATATACCTGATTTTTTAGAGCGAAAGCAGTATGGCTTGAAAGATGTCTTTGAATTGATGACTTTATTAAGTAATGATTCATTTTATAAAGCGATGATTGAGCAAGTGCATGTTAGCCAGAATGGAGATATTATATTAATTCCTAAAATTGGAGGACAACAAATTTTATTTGGCAATTACAAAAAGGCAGAAGAAAAGTTGGAACGGCTTAAAATATTTTATGACCAAGCACTGCCCCACGAAGGTTGGGATAAGTATAGATTAATTGACATTCGATTCAGTAACCAAATAGTTTGTAGGCGATAAATTGAATTTTCACAGACTAAAAGATTGTTTCATTTAAACATTATTCGGTAAAAAGAACCAATAATACATAAAACCTTTAATTATGAAAGAGACGATGCAAAACCCTGTTGTAGTAGCATTAGACATCGGCACAACAAAAGTATGTGCCATTGCTGGGCGTAAAAATGAGTTCAACAAGTTAGAAATACTTGGGGTGGGCAAGGTGGATTCTTCTGGTGTAATTAGAGGAGTAGTTTCGAATATTGAAAAAACAGTTCGTGCCATTTCTGATGCTGTGGCTATTGCACAAGAAAATGCTGGACAGACTTTTACGGAAGTTCACGTCGGTATTGCTGGTCAGCACATCAAAAGTTTACAACATAGGGGCATTTTAACTAGAGATAGCAACCACAACGAAATCAACCAAAAAGACATTGATCGCTTGATTGATGATATGCACAAATTAGTGTTGCCTCCCGGTGATAAAATCTTACATGTTATTCCACAGGAATTTACGGTGGACAATGAGCAAGGTATCACAGACCCCATAGGGATGTCCGGTGTACGCTTGGAAGCTAATTTTCATATCATCACAGGTCAAATAAGTGCCTCTAACAACATCTACCGATGTATTGAAAGGGCAGGCTTAAAGGCTGCGAGCATGACTTTAGAGCCTATCGCTTCCGCTGCTGCAGTGCTGAACGACGAAGAAAAAGAAGCGGGCGTTGCTTTAGTGGATATCGGTGGTGGCACAACCGATATTACTATATTCCAAGATGGTATCATTCGCCATACTGCAGTTATCCCCTTTGGTGGAAACGTCATTACGAAAGACATTAAAGAAGGGTGTAGGGTGATGGATTCACAAGCGGAAAAGCTAAAAGTGAAATTTGGTGTTGCACTTGCTGACGAAGTATTTGATAATAGAATTATTACGATACCTGGCTTGCGCGGTCGCGATCCAAAGGAAATTTCCGAAAAAAATTTAGCGCGCATTATACAAGCTAGAGTAGAAGAAATATTGGATTATGTTTACTGGGAAATCAAGCGTTCTGGTTATGAGCGCAAACTTATTGGCGGTATCGTTCTCACAGGTGGTGGTGCTTTGCTCAAGCATATTGATAAACTAACAGCTTATCATACAGGCATGGCAGCGCGCATTGGGGTACCTATTGAGCAGCTAGCACATGGGTATAGCGCGCAGGTATGTAGCCCGATTTATGCCACAGGTATTGGCTTGTTGCTAAAAGGTATTAAGCTGAATGCAGAAAAAGTACCAGTAGTAGAACAGGAAAAAGTAGAGGAGAAACCTTTAGAAAAAGTATATCAAGAAGGAAACGAGAACGGTAGATGGTACGAGCAATTGTTCAAAAAAACGAAAGAATGGTTTGAAGCAGAACCAGATACTAAATTTTAAATTTACTTACGAGAGGGAAACTACACGATAAATTGGTTTAACTTCATAAAAAAGATAGTCATGATATTTAACCTAATAGATAACAGCAAGGAAGCCCCTATTATAAAAGTGATTGGTGTAGGTGGTGGTGGAAGCAATGCGGTTACGCATATGTACAATCAAGGCATTGTCGGTGTGGATTTTGCCATTTGTAACACCGATAGTCAAGCAATGAATTTAAGCCCAGTGCCAGTAAAAATTCAGTTAGGTCCGGGCTTAACTGAAGGTAGGGGGGCAGGCTCAAAACCTAATATCGGTAAGCTCGCTTGTGAGGAAAGTATTGATGAAATTCGTCAATATCTCTCCAATAACTGTAAAATGCTGTTCATCACTGCTGGTATGGGTGGTGGCACAGGTACAGGCGCAGCACCAATCATTGCGCGCACAGCTCAAGAAATGGATATTTTGACTGTGGGTATTGTCACTACACCTTTCACTTTTGAAGGACGTAGAAGAGAAGCCCAAGCAGATGATGGCTTATCCGAATTTAAAAAATATGTGGATACGCTTATTGTTGTTTCCAATGATCGCCTTCGACAAGTTTATGGAAATTTATCCCTTTCGCAAGCCTTTGCTCAAGCGGATAATATCCTGACGACCGCCGCTAAAGGAATTGCAGAGATTATCACCGTTCCAGGTTATGTGAATGTGGATTTCGAGGACGTCAATACAGTGATGCGTGAAAGTGGAGTGGCTATTATGGGAACAGCAGTAGCTTCTGGACCAGATAGAGCAAAACAAGCTGTGGATGAAGCACTTAGCTCACCTCTATTAGAAGACAATGACATCAGAGGGGCTAAACATATTTTATTGAACATCACTTCTGGTGCTACGGAAGTAACAATGGATGAGATTTTTGAAATCACAGAGTTTGTGCAAGCAGAGGCAGGACATGGTACAGATTTAATTTGGGGAAATTGCTACGATGAAAGTTTAGGCGATAAACTTTGCGTAACGGTTATTGCTACTGGTTTTGATAAAAATAAAAAATCTCATCAAGCAAAGGAAAAAAATAATGAGCGTATCATAATAGGGTTAGATGACGATGAAAAACCTAAACGCAGTACGATATCACGCATTTCTAATTTACAAGATGATGAGCCTAAGCAGGATAGAGCTACTACTTTTGAGTTTGATAACATTCGAGCCAATATTGAAAAATTTCAACGTACCCAACATACTCGTCAAGAGCCTTTCGTGAACAAAGAGGTAACAGAAGAGCAGTTGAGAAAAAAACAATTGGAAGAGGACGAAAGAAAAAAACGTAGAGCGCAACAAAATAATATTGCTTTGAAGTTAAATAACCCTCAAGTTATCAATGAGATAGAAAGTGAACCAGCTTATTTGCGTCGAGGAATTAACCTAGATGATGTACCGCATTCAGAAGATCAAACGCATTCTCGATGGACAATATCAGAAGATGAAGAGCCAATGATTCGCGCTAATAATTC
>CALDYY010000039.1 GCA_937944245.1 uncultured Saprospiraceae bacterium
GGAGGAGAGAAACAAAAATACCATGAGGAAGCATCTCAAAGCATTCTCTTTGTTGGTCAATTTACTACTCATTTAAAGTTGATTAAAGTTAGAAAAATAATTACTAACTTAGTTAATAGTTTAGTTTAGTTTTGTCAAACATAAAACTATAAATTAAATATTGTTTTGCGAAATTATTTTTCACTTTATTGTTTTGATTTTACAGGAAGAAAACACACATCAAAAAATGAAAGGTAGTGATAGGATTGTTCGTTGTCGCTGAACACTTTTTCAATTATTGAGTTAATAGTGCAATCCAACAAGATTAAGCTATGCCATACTATTTTGTCAGTTTGGGAAGTAATATTGAGCCTTATCAAAATGTAGCTAAAGCATTAGATGCCATACTTCTTATTTCACCCAGTTTAGACATAAGTAGGATTATCAAAACTAAAGCGGCTGGTTTCAAAAGTTCGCAATATTTCCTAAACCTTTCTTTACGTTTCTTTTCTGAACTTTCTAGCGCAGAACTAAAAAGAACACTCGAAAAAATAGAAGAAGCACTAGGACGCGACCGCACCGACCCTGATAGAAAACTCAAAGATCGCTCTGCTGACTTAGATATTTTGTTTTCGTTGGAAACACGGGAGCAAATGGTTGAATCGCATTTGTTGCCGCCAGAGCCTTATGTCCGACCAACAGTCATTGATTTATTGCAATATTTAGATATAGCCGTTGAAGCACCACTGCGCATTCCTTACGAAATCATCAGTTTACCTTACAGGAATCATCTAATTGGTTTACAGCCGATTACACTTCATAAGCAAGATGAAAAAATTATTCTTGGTCAAAAAAGACACGTATATTCTAATTAAAAAAACATGAATCAAAATAAAGCAGCATTAGTAACGGGTAGTGCTATCCGCTTAGGTAAGCACATAGCACTAGCATTAGCAGAAAAAGGCTATGACATCGCTATTCATTACAATTCCTCGATTGCGCCTGCTGAAGAAACAGCGGCACTCATTCGCAGCAAAGGTAGCAACTGCGCATTATTTCCATACAATCTGCAAGATGCAGACGGAATAATGAGCTTCATGGAACAAGTAAAAACAAAGTTCCCAAACCTTTCTGTTTTAGTGAATAGTGCTTCTGGATATACCCAAGCTACAATTGCAGATACCACTCCAGAGATATTTGATACACAATTTGCACTCAACCTAAAAGCCCCATTTTTTTTAACACAAGCGTTTGCTAAAGTTGTGCAAAAAGGTAATGTAATCAATATTTTAGACAATAAAATTGGGTTCAATCAGTATCAATATGCTGCTTATCTATTAGCGAAAAAAGGATTAGTAGAGTTGACAAAAATGGCAGCCATTGAGTTTGCTCCGCATATTCGCGTAAATGGCGTGGCACCTGGCGTGGTACTACCCGCCTCTACCCGTAGCGAAGAATACATTCAATGGCGTTTGCAGACTATTCCCCTACGTATGCAAGGCAACACGGAACACATCACCAAAGCGGTACTTCATTTTTTGGATAACGATTTCATCACAGGGCAATTCCTTTCGGTAGATGGTGGTGAGAATATCGCACAAATTGGCAGAAATGCAGGCGAATTTGACCCTAGTAAAGTGTGAATGAAAATAACATATTATACTTCGAGGTCAACACTACACTTAACCTCATCTCGTAAAATAACCCCAATTTAGTTTTGTCGAGCAATAACATAATCACTATCTTATGTCTTTTCTATTGATTTTTTTGTTGTAATATTAGGTCAATTTATTTTTAACTATAACAGCATATCCAAACATGGTAGATTACAAAATAAATCAGATTAGATATTTAGAAATAGATGATTTTCCGAAAGGACAGATTTCAGAAACATGGTTGCACATCATTAATAATGGCATCGGAGAACCAGTCCGCATCCCCATACTTATAGCTAGGGGTGAAGAACATGGTCCTGTATTTGGATTGACGGCTGCTCTGCATGGAAATGAACTAAATGGAATAAGGGTTATTCAAAAGCTATTTCAAGAAATTGATGTAACCACATTACGTGGCACGATTATAGGCGTGCTGATCAGCAACGTTCCTGCAACACTTTTGGAGCAACGTAAATTTAATGATGGCGTTGACCTCAACCACATCGCACCAGGCAAAAGTAGCGGCACACAAAGCCAATTGTATATGTATCGCCTTTTGGATAGAATTATCCTCAAATTTGATTATTTGGTGGACTTACACACAGCAAGTTTTGGTAGAATAAACAGCTACTACATACGCGCTGATATGGCTGACCCGCAAAGCGCACGTATGGCTCGATTACAAAATCCAGAAATTATTCTCGATAATCCACCCAATGATACTACGTTGAGGGGACAAGCAGCCAAAAATAATATCATTAGCACTACTTTGGAGTTGAAAGACCCGCATTTATTTCAGTACGATGTCATTGAAGATAGCTTAGTGGGTGTAAAAAACCTGTTGTACGATTTAAAAATGCTAGAAGGAAGTATTCTTTGCCCAGTGAAAAACACGATTCTTTGTAAAAAATCTTATTGGATATACACAGATGAAGGAGGAATACTCAGTGTTTATCCTAGCTTGACACAGCATGTCAAAAAAGGGGATATCATTGCTGAAGTAAAGAACATTTTTGGTAAGGTTACTAAAACTTATCGCTGTCCAGAAGATGGTGTAGTTATTGGTAAAAGTGTTAATCCAATCAATCAATCGGGAAGTAGGATTTTACATTTAGGCATAAATCCTACTGTAATACCTTGTATCACAGACGAAGAAATGTAGTGATTTATGTAAAAATACAAAAGGGAAAAGATAAATTTCTTTTCCCTCTCTTTGTAGCGTGGGGGAGGCTCGAACTCCCGACCTCAGGATTATGAATCCTGCGCTCTAACCGGCTGAGCTACCGCGCCATTTAATTTCGGAACGCAAAGATAAGCCGAATCTTTTTGTCGCACAAATTTTTCTGACTTTATTTTACTAACGTCCCTAAACCAAAGATTTAGTATTCCTAAGACCTAAGCCCCTTTCATCACCTCATATTCTACAACGTACCAACCACGCTCTGCTATGGAATTAGTCCATCGCCCAACTTCAAGCGTAGTATTACCTGTTGGCAAATTAAACACTGGAAATTGCTGCGTTTGAATGATTTTTCCTTTTATATCTTTAATGGTTACTTTAACACTCAATTTGGATGCCGTACCTACATGGTTGATAAAAATAGGAATGGTTTGTTTTGTTAAATAAGCCATATCCGTAGTTTTACTACCTGCTAATGTAGTTTGAAAAGCTGTTTGTGCAGTATGATAAGCTAACTTCATGTAGCCTCTTGCATCCAATAGAGAAGTTGGGTCAGCACCATTGGATAACTGGTTGTAAATCAGTCCGTCATAACCTAACCATCTCTTTTTGCGCAAGGCTTCAGCCAAACTAAAGGCTTGATAACTCTGGCTAAGTTCCCATTCTTCAAAGGTGAGTGGCTGACCAATAGCTTGTGCTATGAAAGGTGATTGCATAGCTTCAGAATAGCGATGTGGAGTAGCACGCACCGTGATTGGATTTTCTTGCCCTTCAATAGCTTCAGCATTGAAGTCAACATAAATATGTTTTTTGCTCGCCAAGTAGTTCAAAATAAGGGTATCGTATTGTGGACTGACAGGCGAGTTTCTAAAATCATTCCAGTTTTTACCCGCACTTAGCGTAAAATGTGTATTCCCTCGCGCCACGTTTGGGGCAATCCAAACAGAAGAATCTTGTAATAGGCGATAGCGTCGTTGCTGGTTATCATACAATCTACTACCATCACTATTTGGAATACCTGTATTTGCAAAATTTGGATGCAATCCTGTCAAACTCACCAGACGGCTAGGGTCAGTATTCATTACTGTTTCATAAAACTTTGTCATCCAGCCTACTGCATCTTGGAAATAGTTATAAAACATTAATTCATCGGCTGCTTGCCACATCACAATGCTTGGATGATGGCGTAAATGAACGATGTTGGCTTGAATTGCATCAAAATCAGTGGACCAAATTTGTTTCTCTTTTGGCAGTGGGTCAGTTTGATAAATCAAGAGTAAACCAAAGTAATCACATAAGCTAGCAAGATGACTTATATCCACATTTTGCCCATTTTTAATGCGTAATACGTTGGCGTTCATTTTTTTAGCAGACTGAATTAGCCTTACTAGCCATTCTTCCTGCCGATGTATAGGTGCGTCATAAGCCTCTACGCCAAATGGAACATAATCGGATAAATTCACTCCATTTAGTAACATAGGTTGCTCGTTCAGTCGAAACACCCCTCCTTTTTGACTGATTGTCCTGATACCTGTTGTCAATACGAAGTCATCCACATATTGCCCTTGCGCATCCACAAGGCTAATCACCACTTTATATAAATTCGGTTGTTCTAGCGACCACAATTTAGGCTTTGGAATAACAATACTTTCCGCAAACAATTCTTCTCGATAGAGGCGCATCGTAACTGGAAAAGTTTGATTGGCAATAGGCGAAGTGCTTTCTGTTGGCGTAAAAGGAAAAACGCGAACATTTACCCTACCCTGCCATAGACCATTCACATTTTGCTGTACTGCCTTTGAGATTAAATTTGCTTGTATGTTAAGTGTAGCATTTCCATTGTTAACATTAGCAGTATAAACCTGTGCTTTTTCAATATAAGTTGCACTTTTGAAATCGAGCCAAGCATCACTTAAATACCAACCTTCGGGATTGCCTTTCATACGCAACATAAGGGTATGGCGACGATTCTTCCCTAATTTTGTACTTAAATCCAAATCAAGATGCTTGGCATTGTTATGAACATAAATTACTTGTCCATCCAACCAAATTTCGGTGTTGGGTGCAACGTGGCTTAGGTGCAAATGCACCTGTTCAAACGAAGGTGTAGTAAATGTTTTTCGCAATATTAGGTCAGTATTTCTAAACCGGTCTCCACTATTAATCGGCAACGCAAGGGATAACCAATTCGCATCTTCAAAACTACTACGCCCCAAATCACCTATTTCTTCCTGAATATCAAAATCTTGTTCTATTAAGACCTTTCCTTTGGGAAATGGATATTTCGCTTTCTGAAAATCAACACCTGTTCGTTCGAAGTTGATACCGTAAATATTATCCAAATAAGCGCCTTTGGGTATCTGAATAAAGAAGCGATGAATTATTTTTTCACTCAAGGAGCGCACAAAGTCTGCTACTATTTCATTGTTGAGGAACAAACTAAATCTACCTGCCTCCACATCCACCAATAGCTTGAAATTAACTAAAGTATCCGTTGAGAATTGTGCAACGCCAATAGGTAACCCCAAACGAGATTTATAGAAACAACTTCCATCAGAAGTAACGCCAAGCAAAATAACGGGATTACTTAACTCGTCCAACATCACAAAAGCTGCCCTTTCTGGTGTTCTTGGGATGAAAGCATCCCACTGCAAAGTAAATTGTCCTGTCTGAGGAACACTAAATTCTTTAGCGTATTGGTATTCTTGAGTTGCATAAAGTCTGCCTCGTTCTAGCTTTGCACCTGCTGCTCTTAGCCATGTGCTTCTTTCTGCTTCTTGTTGTGCAATGCTTTCTTTGCGCACACTTTTCCATTTCCAATCGGTAAGCAACATTCTATTACGAATCGTTGGTTGAGGAAAATCAGGAATAACATTTGTCAGTAATTTTACTTCCTCCGTTAGAATAGGTAAATCTACTAAAGCAGGATTATTGTAATACTGCTTTGCCACATCGCGATACAGATTCAGAAAAATCAAGCGGTCTTCTGTGCTAAAAATAGAAGAATCTCCATTAAAACCATTTGTTCCAGTGGCGTGGATAGAATCGGTAAAATATCGAATTTCAAAGGATTTAGATATAGTTTGCGCTGTAAGTGTCGTTACCATCCATCCAAAACAACAAATCCATAAGATGACTTCCTTCATTGTATTGCTTGCGTTTATTTTAAAATTGCATTGGCAAGTATTTGCAACTTACTCGAATTAACATCATAACAATCGAATAGTGCAAAAATTGCTTAAACTATTAATATTACAAAAAAATTAGTCATAAATCATAAATTCAGTGGGCAAATTATTGTTTATGCACATCCTTGTAGTTTAAGTTTAAAAGAGTCCCAAACTTTACGAGATTAAACTTGATTATCTTTATACAATCAGAAAGATAAGTTATCAGACCATCTGCACAATAGGCAAGATTAAAACTTTAGATTTTTGTAGGAAATGAAACGCACTACTTATGGTTAAAGTAGCGCGTTATCCATTCTAAAAATATTGAAAATTATAGCAAAAATTTACCTTACGCAATTTTACCGCCACAGCTAGAGCCTGCACCAGCAGTGCAACCATAGCAATGCTGATTAACGACAATCTGACGTTGCTGCAAAGCAGCTAAGTTAAAATTATTGATATGCTGCGAAGTGGAAGCTACTTTTAAATCCAACATTTGATTAAAGTCGCAATCGTAAATGTAGCCATCCCAGCTAACAGACAGGGTATTTCTACACATCAAACCTTCTATGGTGGCAGGATTGTAGGCTTCGATGAGCTTACTCATGTATTCGGTATAATTACCGGTTTCGAGTAAATAATCCAAGAAACGGCTAACAGGCAGATTTGTAATGGCTAAAAGTCTATTAAACTCAATATCATACTTGCGTTTGAGTTGACGTTTAAATTCAGCTTCTAAAGTTTCCTGACTAGCGGGCAAAAATGCTCCTGATGGATTGTACACCAAATTAAGTGTTAAGCCTGTACCTTCCTTTCCATACCCTACTGCATTGAACATTTGCAAGGCTTCAATGGAGGCTTCAAACACCCCATCGCCACGTTGGCTATCTGTTCTGCTTTTGCTAAAATAAGGTAATGAAGACACCACTTCCACTTGATGTGCTGCCAGAAAGCTAGGCAAGGTTCGGTACTTTGCATTAGCCACTACAATCGTTAAATTACAACGGTCAATTACTCGCTTACCCAACTTTGTGCATTCTTCTACAAACCATCGAAAGTGTGGATTCATCTCTGGTGCGCCCCCAGTAATATCCACCGTACGAATGCTTGGCACTTGGGCAATAATAGCTAAACATTGCTCTAAAGTAGCACGATTCATATTTTCTTCCTTACGGTCGGGTCCCGCATCCACATGACAATGCGCACAAGTCTGATTACAAAGTTTTCCAATATTGATTTGAAAAATCTCTATTGAAGTAGGCAGTAGTTGCTTGTATCCATTTTGCTCAATTTTATTTGCAAATTTTGGAAAGTGGGCATCTGCAACCTGCTTTCCATTCAATACTTCTAACTGAATAAAAGTATCTGATAGGCTTGCATTTCTTGACTTTAAAGAGCTACTAAGTTGTTTAGTTGACATATTATTTTTTATTATAACTATCGTTTCACATAGATAATCGCTTCACATGATTCATCATCTGTACCGAGTTTACTAAAGTTGCCCCACTTTTGATAGCTGCTGCTACATGCACGGCTTCCATCATCTGTTCCTCATCTGCCCCCTTTTCTAAGCAAGTGCTAGAGTAGGCATCTATACAGTAAGGACATGCCACTGCATGCGCAACTGCTAAAGCAATTAATGCTTTTTCTCGCTCGCTCAATGCCCCTTCTTTAAATACTTCTCCGTACCAATCAAAGAATTTTTTGCCCATGCTTTCTTGGAACTCCACAATGTTTCCAAATTTTTTTAAATCTGCTGGGTCAAAATATTTTTTTTCCATCTACTTTTTAGTTGTGTTTAGTTTGATAATCATTTTTAATTTCAGGCTGTACAACACCAGTATTGCAGTAAAGTTAACAGCACCCACCACCATCATAGAAAAAGGTAGATTCAGAAACAAATATATCTTTTCTGCCCAAACCATTTAGCATACTAGCTGTCTTATCACAAACCGATAAAGGTTGGTTCAGAAACAAAGTATGTCCTTTCCCATCGTCAAAATATGCTTCATCACCAAAATAAACAGCAGAACGTCCTGTAAAAATACAAGGTCCATCAGATGGCATAGGGTCTTTTATAGCGGCGACCTCCACGCTCTCTATAAAAATCAACTCATTAGTACTGTAATGGTTAGGGCTTAATATGCGGTAAGGTCGGCGAGCACGGACTTCAATTGTGCCAAATCCAACACTGGTTAACAAATCTAAATATTGTTGTAAAGGAATGGCACCACTTAAGCACAAGGCTCTTAGGCGTTCATCATTTTTTAAGCTTTCTGGCATTGTTTGTTCACAGATGGGGTCAGAAAGAACTAAGCGACCATGAGGTTTAAGCACACGGTACATTTCCTCTAAGGCTGTTACCAGTTCTTTTTCCTCAAAAACATTAAATAAACAATTTTGAGCAGCTACATCAATTGTGCCATCTTCAATAGGTAAATCCAGCGCTGTTCCTTTGCGTAACGATACAAAATCCCTTTCAAACCAATCGTTCTGTTGTTCTGCAAAATAAAGATTTTCATCACAGACCTCAAGCATTTCTTCTACAATATCAATTCCAATAACGCCTGCTTTTTTTCTGCTGAAATAACTGAATTGTAATACCTCCATACCCCCGCCAACGCCAACATACAAAATATTGGGCTGATTGACTAAATCTCTTGGATTTACGGTTGAGCCACAACCGTAATTCATTTCTAGCATAATTTTGGGAATGTTCAAGTTTGGTAGTTGCCAAATTGGGGAAGTCGTGCAACATAAACCTACATCAGGAGTTTCTGCCGCTTTTTTGTACACATCGTGTACTGTATCTAAATAAGCCATATTTTTTTATGTATTTTTATCAAAAGTATTATTTGCTAGCATATACGAGGTAATTTAGTCGCTTGGATTGTCTTAATTAAGACATAATATGACATTACATTCACACGATTTAACAAAAAAAGTAGGGCTATCCAAATTGGATAGCCCTACTTTTGATAAGAGATATAGCAAATTCAAACAATTTGCTATATCTAAAATAATTGACCCTGTTAGTAACCTTGGTTTTGTTTCAACACGTCGTCGCCTTGAATGTCAATTTGCGTCTGTGGTATTGGCAAATATTCATTTTTATTCGCTGTAAATCTTGCACCGCCAAACTTAGTAACTAATAATTTAGACTCATATGCTAAATATGCATTCAACACTGGTTCTGCAACGCCCCAACGCACAAGGTCAAAGAAGCGATGTCCTTCACCAGAAAGTTCTAATCTTCTTTCAAAACGCAATGCTGCTGTTGCTACATTTTTGTCTGTCCAAGGTGTATCATAAGTATTGATAACATAGTTAGCAGCAGGTTTACCATCTTTTACCACCCACGTTTCTGGATTAGCTGCACGGCTTCTTACTCTGTTCACATATTCGCGTGCTTTTTCTAAATTACCTAACTCAATTTCCGCTTCAGCAGCCATCAAAAGTACATCTGCAAAACGAATAATAGTATAGTTCATTGTTGCATAGCCACGTGTCCAAGAGCTACCATCTGTCAATACGTTTTCTTGAGTTTTATAATAAACATATTTTTTAGGTGAATAAGGACCAGCATAAGGTTGGTTACGAATCCATGCTTTACCTGGATGATCAATCCAATCCAAGTAAGGAATACCTCTACGACCAATAGAGTGGTCAATACGTGGGTCTAATGGACCTGCGTCTGGCGTGAAAGCGTCGCTTGATTCTAAACCATAATCTGTTTTTAATTCATTTGCTGGACTGTTGTAAGAACCATCTAACAGCGGTAAACCATCTTTAGTACGGAAAGCATTTGCCAATTCAAAACTTGGCTGGTTGAATCCACAGCAGTTGCCAGGACCGTCGGGACCTGTGTTGTATGGATAGTTCAAGTCATCGAAATAATTGGCATTGTTAGTGCTACCTGTATTCATAGCACTTTGAACAGCAAAAATTGATTCTTCGTGATTATCATTCTCCGCATTGTAAATCTGAGAATAGCTTGGTACTAAGCCATATTTCTTACCGTTCGATGTTTTTCCACTAGCGATTACTTGGTCGAACATGGACTTAGCATCCGCCCATTTCTTCTGGAACAAATAAGCCTTACCTAAGTAAGCCGCTGCTGCCCATTTATTAGCACGACCAGCTTGTGCTTGTGTTTCTGGCAAATTATCGAAAGCGTATTTGAAATCTGCCTCAATTTTGCCCCAAACATCTGGCGTGTTAGGAATCTTAACAATTTCTGATGCTGGCACTGTTTCATCGAAATAAGGAATGCTGTTGAAGTGCTTCTTCAAATCAAAGTAATAGTGCGCTCTCAAAAAACGTGCCTCCGCAGAGATGCGTCTTTTGTCCCCTTCAGAAATGTCCTTTGCCAATTCCATTACTCTCAATACTGCATTAGTACGGCTAATTCCTTCGTATCTTCCTCTCCACAATGAATTAATATCACCATTTGTTGCATCAATTTCATAGCGCTGAATTGGGTTGATGCTAGAGTAATCACCAGGGTCAGTACCTTTGTTGGCATCACCACCCATAATACCACCTGTTACCCAATGGCTAGGACCTTCAAAACGGTTGCCGAAATCCCCTTTCAAAGTAGCGTAAGCTCCTATTAAAAGCCCTTCAACACCCGCCTTATTCGCTAGTGTGGATTCAGAAAGCGAACCTGTTGGCTCTACATTTAGGAAGTCATCGCTACAAGCGACTGCAAAAATTGCTACCGCTACAATAGCTAATAACCAGTTTCTAAAATTATGTTTAATTTTCATTTTGAGTAAAATTTTAAAATGAATGATTGTCTTATTTTGACTTTCAAAATTAAATTATTCAATTCACTTGTATCATCTGTCAAACAAAAATTGATATTGTTTTGACAAAAAAAGTGTAAAATGTTATTTTTCTGACAATTATTAACTAGCGCATTGGTAACTACCAAATTTTCTTTAGTAGTTACCAATAATCTTATTTCATTTAGAAAGTAGCCCCTAATATGATATTGTATCCTCTTGTTACTGGATAGTTACCTACGTCAATACCAAACTGTGTATCCACATCACTTGCTACTTGCGGGTCTAGCCCTTGATAACCTGTGATGGTAAACAAGTTATTAGCCGCTACCCCTATTCTCAATCTAGATAATCCTAGTTTTGTAATAGCGATCTTATTGAAATCGTAGCTTAGCGATAGTTGCTGCATTCTAAAATAGGAAGAATTTTCAACATACCAAGAGTTAGAAGCACCACTAGTACTTAGGTTTGAGACACTTTCCCAGATAGGTGCTTTAGCATTATCACCTAAAGCTGGTGTCCATGATTGCTTAGCGCGTTCGCCCTTACCTGCACCTTCAAATGTACCAAAGAAATCAGTAAACCATTTAGATTGATTGAAGGCTTGGTTACCCAATACTGCAAAGCCGTAAGCCCCAAAAGAGAAGTTCTTATAGCTTAAGTTCAAGGTTAACCCACCCGTGTAATCAGGCACTGGACTTCCAATAAAGGTTCTATCATCTGGTGTAATCTTGCCATCACCATCAATATCTTCGTACTTAAAGCGTCCCACTCCCGCACCTTGTTGCGCTGGTGAGTTTGCCACATCTGCCTCATCCTTGAAGTAGCCTAACACTCGATAACCAAAGAAAGAAGAAAGGGATTGCCCCACTGCATTTCTAATTGGATTAATACCGCGATAGCCAAACCCATCAAAAAACTCGATTCCAGGTGCAAGGCTAGTAATTTCATTACGTAAAAAGGAATTGTTTAAAATAACCTCATATTTTAAATCTTTGGTAATGTTACCTCGATTAACAATTTGAATATCAATACCTTCATTCAACATACTACCGATGTTTACTGCTGGAGCAGCCGCTCTATTACCAGTAACCCCTGCTAGTGGAATAGTGAATAATAGGTCTCTAGTATCTTTTCTCCAGAACTCAGCATTGACTTCCAATTTGTTGTTGAACAAAGAAATGTCAAACCCTAAGTTGCTGGTAACTGCTGTTTCCCATTGCGCATCTGGGTTACCAATTCTTGATTGGGCAAATCCTTCATTAGCGCCGTTATTTTGTCCTTCGATTGGATAGAAAGAAAAGCCTCTACCCGAAGCGAATAAAGAAAATTGATTGGCAGGGTTCACGTTATTAGAGTTCCCCATTTCGCCATAGCCAAATCTTACTTTGAAGTCGCTAATCCAAGAAATATCTTTCATAAATGGCTCTGCACTCACGCGCCATGCTGCTGAAACTGCAGGGAATACACCATAGCGTGTGTTAGGACCAAATCTTGAAGAACCATCGCGTCTTACTACACCTGTCAAATAGTATTTCTCGTTGTAGTTATAATCTATTTTGCTGAAGACAGAATAGAAATTTACCCCATTGAATAAGTTACTATTCACAATTGGATTTTGTACCGTGGAAAGGTTCACAAAGTTCAAATCCATAGAAAAAGGATTCAAACCACGACCATTAAATGAGCGTCCCTTTCCTGTGTTCAGTGCTTCTACCCCAGCCAATACATTTACGCCATGTGCTCCTAATTGCAACTTGTAGGCAGCAGTATTGGTCAACACCCAACCGAAGAAATATCCACCACCTTCAGAAAAAGCATTACTCGCTTCTGGCTCGGAGTCTCCTAAGTAACGGTAATTGTAGTCCACGAAGTTGAAGTTGTTGTATTGACCACCTAAACTAGAGCGCAAGGTTAAATTTTTGATAGGGTCAACCTCCAAATAAATATTTCCAAAAGCGTTGGCATTGTAGTTAAAGTCATTACCATCGTTTAAGGTTAGCGTACGCACTGGGTTACGCGGGTTATTAAAGCCTGCCGCTCTTGTACTTGCAAAACTACCAAACTCATCATAAACAGGAATTACTGTCGGCATACGATAAGCAGAAAGGATGACGGATTCATCATCTGCACCACCTAAACCATCACTTCCACCGAAACCACCTCTTCTAGAGCGATAAGTAAATTGTAAATTCTGCCCAAATCGCACTCTCTTAGAAAGATCGAACTCAGAATTGGCACGGAAAGAGTAACGCTCAAAAGTGTTGTTCAACAAGATACCTTCTTGCTGCTGCGCTGAAAGTCCGATATAAAAACGACTATTGTCACCGCCTCCACTGAAACCAAGTCCATGTCGTTGCAATTGACCTACCCTTGTAATTTCATCGTACCAGTTAGTACCTGCCACGTTAGGACGAATCAGGAATACGTTTGCTGGGTTTGCTTCGTAAGCTGCTCTAATTGCTGCTAAATCAACTGGACCACGAACACCATTCTGCCCATTAGCGTGAAGAAAATCTGGCAAAGTTGCTTGCGCTTGTGTGCCATATTGTGGGTGGTTGTATTGTGGCTCTGTTTTATTAGCTGCTGCGTTGTTGCGATAAGCAATGTGAGTCCAGTCAGCTTGTTCTTGTGGAGAAAGCATTTTAGGTGCACCATTAACATTAGGGTCAGTTGCACCATAAAGCCCATCGTAATTAATGGTTAACTTTCTAGCGCCTTTGCTTCCTTTTTTCGTAGTATAGACAATTACTCCGTTGGCGGCTCTAGCACCATAAATGGAAGCTGCTGCTGCATCTTTCAATACCGTAGAAGTCTCAATATCATCAGGTGATAAAAAATCGGTTGAACCAACTGGTACACCATCCACTACATACAAAGGCGCATTACCACCGAAAGCACCAAAACCACGTACACGAATCTGGCTTTGAGTACCTGGTTGCCCATTAGTGATTACGGTTACCCCAGCTACACGACCTTGTAGCTGCTGCTCCACGTTACCCGAAGGAATGGCACGTAAATCTTCAGCCTTGATAACTGAAACTGCACCTGTGGTTTGTCGTTTACTTTCTACAGCATAACCTGTTACGACTACCTCGTCAATAAGGATTCCTTCAGAAAGGATAATTTGATAACTTGACTCGGTGGTTAGTTGAATTTCTCTCGTTTCATAACCGGTGTAACTCACAATTAAGGTATTAAAACCCTCTGCTACATTGATAGAAAACCTACCATCAATATCCGTTACAGTACCCGTGGAAGTACCTCTCACGAATACACTGGCACCAATAAGTGCTTCACCCTCTTGGCTAGTAACAGTTCCTGAAACTGTTCGTTGCGCAAAAAGCGAGCCGCAAAAGAATAAGCTCAGCATGAGTAGTGCACTCATTCTAGCGAGCCTGTTAAACAGACCTACTTGTACTGTAATTCTCATAAGAACTAGTTTAGTTTAAAATTAGAAATCGTTTTAAATAAAAGTTTTAACTGGTTGTTGTTGGCGAGTTTGTTGGACTCTAAAGTTAGTTTGTAATTTTAATGTTTTGTTGTTTACGTATTGTGTTTTGGTTAAAAAATAGAATTAAATTTTCGTAAAATCTTTTAATTCATTTTTTTTATCTACTATAATGATACGAAGTTAAATTCTTTTTCTAAAATACAATAGGGATAGAAAAAAATTTCTTTCAATTAATTAAAAAATTTTCTGTCGATAAATAGCGATACAACGTATTTAATACCGTTTTGCAAAATGATAAATGAATCGAATAAGACAAGAACTAATCACAAGTAATTGATTTTAAAGCATTTTACTTAATTCAATTAAAATAAATAATATTCTGTTCACCATAAAGGAATTAATTATTTTACCTTAAAATGAACAAATAGGCACATTTGTCATTTTCAATATTTTGTCTAAATTATAGTACATCTAAAATTCTTTTACATGAAACCAATCTTTTTGAGTACCCTGTTTTTGTTGATTGCATTATTCACAGCATCTGCACAAGACATCAGAGTCCGTCCAACTTTAGAGCAAATTACTGGTGAAGAAGTAGCACCACGCCAAAGCCCGATGACGTCTTCTTGGTTCGTGAATGGGAAAAAATACGTCCGAGTGGTGTACAACCAACCTTCATTAAGAGGTCGCAATATGCTGGGAAGCGAGGCAGTACCCTTTGGCAAATTGTGGCGATTTGCTGCTAATGAAGCTACTGAAATCTTCTTTAACAAACCGATTAAAGTAAATGGCAAAAAACTGAAGGCAGGTGCTTACACTTTATACGCTATTCCTAATGCTGATAATTGGACTATTATGTTCAACTCCGCTAATGGTATGATTGGTACGACTGGTTACGACGAGAAGAAAAATGTACTTACGGTAACTGTACCTGTCAAAGAAGCACCCAAAAAATTTGAAACGTTTTTTATCTGGTTTGATACTAATGGAAAAGGTATGAATGTTGCTTGGGATAAAACTTGGGTGACTATTCCAATGGAGATATAACGAATTGGGTAGTTGGGTAGTTGGGTAGTTAGCGAGTTGGGTGGTTGGCGAATTGGTGTTAATTGCTCCAATAACTACCTAATCCGCTAATAACCCAATTTCCTAATCTGCTAATTCGCCAACTAGCAAAAACCACTAAGCGCCGAGTTCTAATTGGTTGCGAATTAAATAGTA
>CALDYY010000040.1 GCA_937944245.1 uncultured Saprospiraceae bacterium
GTTGCGTATCAACTCGCCGGGAGGTAGTGCTGTAGCATCTGAAAATATCTGGAATAGCTTGAAACAACTTAGCAATTCTGGTAAACCTATTATTGTTTCTATGGGTGATGTTGTTGCTTCTGGAGGCTACTACTTATCGGCAGCTGGGGATTACATTCTAGCAGAACCTACCACTATCACTGGGTCTATAGGTGTGGTAAGACTTCGACCAAATACTTATGAATTAGAAAATGATAAACTAGGTATCACCTACGATACGATTCAAACAGGACAGTTTTCTACTGCATTTAATCTTTCTCTTCCTATGTCAGCGCAGGAAAGACAATTTTTAGAGAACGATTCTAAAGTTTTTTATAATTTGTTTTTGAAGCGAGTAGCGGATGCCAGAAAAATGCCTATTGACGAGGTGCATGAAATAGCACAAGGTAGAATTTGGACTGCTGATAAGGCTAAAGCTATTGGCTTAGTGGATAGTATTGGACATTTGACAGATGCTATAAATATTGCTGCGGAAAGAGCAGGATTAACAGCATACAACATAAAGGAATATCCAACGGTGAAAGACCCAATTACTCAAATCATTGAAAGTATATTCAATACCGATAAATCAGTAGAACAGGCACTGAAAAATGAATTAGGCGAGTGGTATCAACACTTTAAATTCTTGAAGCAAGCTACTCAATATCAGGGTGTTCAAATGATTATGCCTTTTCAAATTGAGGTGAGATAATTACAAAGAAAAAGCAATAACAGAAAAAAGCCTGTTATTACTTTTTCTTGTGAAAACCTATAAATTTATTTTACTTCTTTTCCCACCACAATCTTGTTGTAATTTCATCAACACCTTGACGAGCAATTACAGCGTTGTAGTTTTCTGCGTTCAATGCTTTTTCTTTACTTGGATACAAGAAACGGCTAGGATATACTGGAAAGAAAGCATCAGGACCAGGCTTGATAGTTGAAGGAAACTTAGTGCGCTTAAATTCAAAAAATCCTTGATAATCAGTATAGAATAATGTCAAGTATTTTTGGTTGGCAATAGTTTCTAACTTACCATCATACGCAACGCCATTGCGGGTCAAATAGTCTGCTGGCATCTGTACATTCCAGTGCTCGAAAGCAGCTTTTACACCGGACTCATATTGTGTTTTGGCATCTATGTTAATCCAACCTCTTTGAGCAGCTTCCGCCAATATGAAGGCTACTTCCGAGTAGAGCATCATACGTCCTAAGTTAGCATTAGGCTGGAAGAAGAAAAAGTTAATATTGAATTTGGATAAAAATGCATCGCCACCTTTATAAGAATATGCAGGACCATCCACAATACCATTTTGCATGCCTGCAATTTGCGGATTACCCGCCTCAACAGATGCTGCTGTTGGGTCAGCCCAAAACTCTAAACGCGGGTCATTAAATTTTCTTAACAAATTTTCTACTGTTTCAGCAATGCGGTATTCATTGTATGAACCTACTCGGTAAACAGATTCTTGAGAAATAGGATGCGCATTAGGCAATGATGCTAAGAACTTTATCGCAGCATCGTCTGCTTTTGACTGCATTATAGGAAATTGAGTTGGGTTGTTTACCATTTCAGCAATTACAGCGGATGCCAAAGATGGTTTTACTTCACTCAAACGCATGGCTACACGCAAACGCAGAGAGTTAGCAAACTTTCTCCACTTCGTCAAATCACCACTGAATAATAAGTCTCCTTTAATTCGTGGTAAATTGCTGCTGCTCAGCAAATCGTTAGCTACTTTTAATTCTGCTAATAAACCATCGTAAATTTTTTCTTGTGCATCATAAACTGGCGTAAAGATACCATCATTAGCTCGGCCCGCTTCTGTGTAAGGAATATCGCCGTAAACATCTGTTAGTATTTGCACCATCCATGCTTGTAGAATTTTGGAAACAGCTTTATAGCTGTTGTTACTTGTTCTATCTGCAATATCTTCCAGTACTTTTGCATCGCGGATGGATAAAAAATAAGTATTCCAAGTACCCGCTTGGTCTCCCCAAGCAAATAAGTCAAATTCAGTGAATACAATGCGTGCGCTATATTGCGCCATCAAGTTACCTTCACTCCAAGCATCGCTCACAGCTCTTCTAATAGTTGTTCTTTGAATATTAGTGAGCAGTAATTCTGGGTTTCTATCAATGTTTAAAGCAATGTCTGGATTTTCATTGCTTACCTCAAACTTATCGCAACCTGTAAATAATAAGGTGAAAATGGCTAACGTAATTAAAAAGATATTTTTCATTATATTATTTTTTGTTTGATAAAGATGGCTTTGTCTGACCATCTTCATCCTTCGATTTTTTAATAATTAAAATTTAAGATTTACAGAGAATCCTATGCTGCGTGTAGATGGCACTGTTGCATCTTCTACACCAGGTACAAAGCGACCACCACCGAATGACAACAATTCTGGATCACCATGATTGAATTCTTTTGCCCATAACCAAAGATTAGTACCGATTAAAGAAACAGACAAACCACCAATTTTTGAATTTTGCAACATTTTTGGAGAAAAGCTATAAGTCAATTTAGCTTCTCGTAATTTGATGAATGTGGCATCATACAAACCCTCTGTTTCATTTTGACGGCGGTAGCGATTATTGTGGTAAGCATTAGCAGGCACAACAACATTATTGCGCTCATAACCAACCACTTTACCAGAAGCGTCAAATACTTCTTTTACACCAGCACCGATAATACCATTAGTTCTAGTTTGACCTGTTGCTTCGTCCACATAAGTGATGCCTGAATCAAAAATGCCAGGATGCGGTCCGCCAAACTCTGGTTCGCGACCCCAAAGTGTTTCTACAACGTTACCAGCAGTTGCCGCAATCAGGCGTGTTCTTGAAAGTAATTCACCGCCTTGTCTCCAATCAAATAAAAAGTTCAAAGAGAATCCCTTGTAAGAAATATCATTCAACCAACCTAAAGTAAAGTCAGGATTAAAGTTACCAATTGGGCGAAGGGTGTTGTCTTGTTGTACCAAACCATTTCTGAAGATTACTTCACCAAAGAATGGGCTATTGGGGTCTTCTACTTTTTTCAAACCTGTTCCCCACATATCTCCCACTTGACCACCTACTGCTGCTACAAGCGTAATGGAGTTATCTCCATAAACATATTGGTCAACTCCTTTTGGTAGTTCTAGGATTTCACTTCTATTCAAACCAAAGTTAAACATGGTGTTCCAAGATAAACCAGACTGCATTTTTACTGGCGTTGCATTTAACATCAACTCTAAACCTTGATTCATGATTTTACCAGCATTAATGATCCTTGAAGTTCTGCCTGTACTATTAGGCAGTTCTATTGCTAAAATTTGGTTTTCAGAAACTGAACGATAGTAAGTAGCATCCAAACCAATGCGATTCTTGAATAAACGAACATCAGCACCTACTTCATAAGAAGTCTGGATTTCAGGCTTCAAATCAAAGTTTGGCAAGGTGTTAGAAGGACCTGCTACTGCAAAGTTCCCCACAGGTTGACCAAAGAAGAATGGGTCATTCAAACGAAAAGGGTCGGTATCATTACCAACTTGCGCCCAACCTAAACGTAGCTTAGCAAAGGATAAAGCACTGTTGGAGGGTAGGTTTAGTAAATCAGAAACAATAGCACTTAAAGACACAGATGGGTAGAAGTAAGAATTATTGTTTTCAGGTAGAGTAGAAGACCAATCGTTTCGACCGGTGATGTCCAAATAAATTAAACTTTTCCACCCAATTTGTGCAAAGCCATAAAGAGAGTTAATTTGACGCTCAGGACGGTCAATGCGCTGCACCAAAGGACCATCTGCGTTGGTGAAAGAGTAAATACCTGGCAATAACAACTTGTTAGTCATTAATGAGTTGAAGTGGTTGTACTGCGTCATTTTGTTACCACCAAAGTTAGCACTAACGTACCAATCGCTATTCATTTGCTTGTTGTAGCTCAACAAGAAATCAAGGTTAGTTTCGTTGAAGTTAATTTTGTCTTCCCGATATTGACCGTTAGGGAAACGCTGTGTGGAAAATGCACGTTTAATGAAACGGTATTCAGAGAAGAAATCGCGTCCACCTCTCACTAAGAAACTAAGGTCATCTGTAATTTTATAAGTTGCGGAAAGATTGCCCACAATACGATCCTTTTGAATGCCATTTGTGTTTTCAAACATTGTGAAATATGGATTATCGTGGTAGTTGTAGTTGTAGTTGAATTGCTGAAAACCTTCTAATCCTTTCTGCCAGTAGTCGCGCAGACTGTTTGTACTTACGTTCTGTCCCCACCAGATAAATAAATACATCACAGACTCTGTACCATAGCCGTTAACGTGGCGATTATCGGAATCTGTGCGGATATAATTCACTTTTGAAGATACTTTTAAACGGTCGGAGAGGTTATAGTCGCCACTGAAAGAAACTGTATTTCTTCTTAAATCAGTGTTAGGTACAATACCTGTATTGTCTAAATTAGAGTAAGAAATACGGAAGTTCGCTTTATCATTAGCCCCGAAGAATGAAATATTGTTCATCAGCGTTCTACCAGTTTCCATAAATTCTTTTGCCGGATTGCCTCCATATACAAAAGGAGTTGGTGTAATTGTTCCACGACGTGCTAAATCCACACCTGAAGGACCAAGTATATAATTTAAACCATGGACATCACCGCCTCTAAAGCCGTTGGAAGTAGGTGAGTCGTGTTGAGGAATTAACTGACCTGTCATGCGAGGACCCCAAGATTCATCCACACCATCAAATGTACCTCTCCCATAACCATCTAGGAAGGAGAACTGGAAGTTTGAACCCTGTCCATAAACACCTTGATATTCAGGAACTTTTAAAGCTGTTTCAAATGTTGTTTTAGAACTTACTTCTACACCAATTCCTTTTTTCCCTTTACCAGATTTTGTGGTAATGATAATCGCACCATTAGCTGCGCGAGAACCATAAAGTGCTGTTGCATTTGCTCCTTTCAAAATAGACAAAGATTCGATATCGTCTGGGTTGATTTCTCCTGCACCATTACCAAAGTCAATATTCATGTTACTGGCTCCACCTAAGGTGTTGGTACGTGTATCTGTGGTGTTGTTGATAGGTACACCATCTACGACAAAAAGAGGCTGGTTGCTACCGCTTAGAGAAGAGTAACCACGAATTACAACAGAGACAGATTGACCAGGACCAGTACCATTTGCTACCACTTGTACTCCTGCGGCACGACCAGCTAGGGTACTTACTAAGTTGGTACTAGTTGATTGAGCCACCGCATCACCGCTCACCTGTTGCAAAGCATAACCTAACGATTTTTCGTCGCGCGTAATGTTCAAGGCAGTTACCACAGCTTCTTGTAGCATAACCCCTTCCGTCATAGTAACATTGATTTCTTTACGGTTGCTCACAGCTATTTCTTCAGTGGTATAACCGACGAAAGAAAAAACAAGAATGCTGTTTTCATTAGGAACTACAATTTCATAGCTTCCATCAATGTCAGCAACTGTTCCAGTAGTTGTTCCTTTAACCGAGATGTTTACTCCGATGACAGGTTGGTTAGCAATATCAGTAACTATACCGCGTACTGTTTGCTGTCCAATTGCTTGGAGACTTGCTAGCGATAAAAAAACAATGGAAAGTAAAAGGCGTAAGCCTTGCACATGTTGTACAAGTTTCATAGATTTGGATAGTTTAATTAATAATTAATCATTTTGCCGAGGCTGGAGTAATTCCAGTTTCGGTTTTAATCTCACAAAGTTGGAGATTATTTAAGTTAATATATCGAATGCAATATTAACTTTTTGTTAAGAAAATAAATAGTATAAGTAGTTAATTATCAGTTTTTTAAATAAAAAAAAATACTTTAATATTAGTTATTTAGGTAAGCTGAAAATAAGCTATGTTTTTCTTAAAGCATTATATCTTGATATGCTTAGTCAATCAACAAAGGCAGATGAATAGTAAAAGTAGTGCCTTTTCCTTCTTCACTCCTAAATTGAATGTTTCCACCTACTAAGTCAATATACCGTTTAACTATCGTTAAGCCTAATCCTGTTCCTTTAATGTTAATAGCATTTTTTGCACGAAAGAATCGGGTAAATAAATATTGTTGGTCTTCTTCAGGAATGCCCATGCCTTGGTCTTCTATCTCAAAAACAAGCCATTTGCCTGCTACATGGTTGCGGAAAAAGATAACTTTCCATTCTGGCGAATATTTTATGGCATTAGAAAAAAGGTTGTAAAGAATATTTTTCAAAGTTCGCTCGTCGAGTAGCACTTCTATATCTTCTTTAAGTTGTTGATGTTCAATTTTTTGTCCTTCTTTCAATAAGCCTTCCATCTCATCTACTATTTGGACACAAAAGGCATTCCAGAAAAATACAGTTGGGTTTAGTTCTACTTTACCTTCTTCCAATTTACTAAGGGATAAAAAGTCGTTAAGGATACCTGTTAAATTATTAACTGAGGATTTGATACGGTCAACATGCTTCTCTCTTTTGTCTTGTTGCTCCGTCTGGGTGTAACGACTTAGTAGCGCAGCAGAAGAAAGAATAGTGCTTAGAGGGGTGCGAAATTCATGTGAAGCCATAGAGACAAATCTTGATTTTAACTCGCCTAACTCGCGTTCTTTTTCATAAGCCTTTCGTAATTCTTTTTGCTGATGGCGTAGGGTTGCTTCTACCAATTCACGTTCCTTCACTTGATTGGCTAACTGTTTATTGGTTTGTAGCATTTTATTCACTACTCTAGAGAGTTCTTCTGTTCTCTGGTTAACTTGTGCTTCCAATTTGGTGTTGAAGTCTATCAGTTTTTCTTGAGCTGCTTTTAGATCAGTCACATCGTGAATAAAACCTGTGAATAATTTTCTACTATTCAGTTTTACCTCACTGACACTCAATCGAAAGGGGAAAACACTACCATCCTTTCGCTTGCCCATAACTTCTCTACCAATACCAATAATTTTCTTTTTACCTGTTTTTTTGTAATTGTCTAAATAAGTGTCGTGTTCTCCTTGATAAGGTTCTGGCATGAGCATACTAATGTTGTTGCCAATCACTTCAGCAGGGGGGTAATCGAACTGCCTAGCAGCGGCAGGGTTAATGGCTTCTACTATACCTCGTTCGCAGATAACCAGAATGCCATCAATCGCATCTTGAAAAATAGATTGTAAAAGGTCATAAATTTCTTGAGGGTTTGATTCGGTAAATAATTTATCCACGTCCATTATTATTGAAACTTTTGCCAAATTGACAAAAAAATATGAGAATAGCGTACTGACGAAAATCATTTTAGTATTTGATACCTATCATGTACTTTCATCTTAAATACCTGCATCTTGCAGTAAAATAAAAAAGTTATGAATTTACTTATTCCCGTATCCAAATTAATGACTACCAACTTAATTACTGCAAGTGCCAATGACCCTCTATCTTTAGTAAAGAGTAAGTTTGAAGAGCATCGTATTCATCATCTATTGATTGCAGACTATAAAAAATTAGTAGGTATTATCAGTAAATCTGACTTATTATATTTTCTTAGAGGTGTAAAAATAAATGATGTAAATGAACAATTTTTCAATGAATCCAGATTAGTACATTATACAGCTAAAGACATTATGACTGAAAAAATGGCTACTATTAGTAGCGACGAGCCAATAAGAACAGCCATAGATGTGTTTAAGGAAAACTTATTTCATGCACTGCCCGTAGTGGATAATGGTGAATTGGTAGGCATCATCACTACTCACGACATCATCAAAGCACTGACAGAAGAAGAAATTAGTCTAACGGATTACGAATTAGCTAAGTCTTAACAAAAATGCACAAGATTAAATTAGTAGGCGTTCCAAACAGTAGGTATCAGCAAATCAAGTCCAACTTGAATATTGTCTTGCAGCGTGTGCGATGGTTTGAAGCGTTGGAGGAGGTAAACGATGTTGACGCAATATTGAACTATCAACTTAATGCTATTCCTTCTATATTAGTGGATGATGTAGTCATATTCGATAGTGGAAATATTCCTAGTGTGGAAGAGCTACTTTTTCTAATAACGCATTCTTCTTTTTCAAAGATAGAAACAACTACGATTCTTGTGCCTACCGACTTTTCGGACAACGCTAGAAATGCTTTTCTCTATGCACAGCAAATGGCTGAAGTAACGAAAAGTAAAATTAAAGTTGTGCATGTGGCAAGCCCTGTAATAGATATGACAGACTTTTCAGGATTATATGCTGCTACTAAAAATACAGATTGGTATAAAAAGGCGTTATTACAGATTACAGACTTTGTGGAAGAAAATTCACTGATTAAAGTAAATGGCGTAGTAAAAACAGCGCTTGATGTGAAAACAGAAGTCGTAGTTGGTTATCCTGGAGAAGAAATAACACGCCTCTCAGGACAGCAAGGGATTGATTTTATTGTTATGGGAACGACAGGCAAAAGTGGCTTACTAAGAAAACTAATCGGCAGTGTTTCTATCTACGTGGCTAGAAATGCTTGGGTGCCTGTTCTGCTTGTTCCTAATCGAATCAATTATAAAACACCTGTTAATGTAGGCTTTGCTACCGACCATCGGCGCATTAGCGAAGTAGTGTTGAAGCAACTTATTGAATGGACAAGACAATTTAATGCGTTTACACATCTTATTAATATCCAATTAGATAAGGTAACAGCATACAAAGTGAGAAACGCCCAGATTAGAAAATTTAAAGATATACCCAATTTTGCTTGCAAATCAGTTATTATTGAGAGCGATTCCATAGAATATGGCTTAAATAAGTATGTTGAAAGTAACGAAATTGATTTACTAGCCATAGTTACTTCCCATCGAAGCCTAATTGAAGAATTACTGTTTAAAAGTACCACTAAAGAAATGATAATCAACACTGAAATTCCATTGTTGATTATGCACTATGAAGATTAATACTTCCCTTTTTTCATACAAAACGATTACTCAACTCAATTCAAAAAGCAGGACTATGAAGAAAATACTTGTTCCTACCGACTTTTCTGAAAATGCTAAAATAGCAGCAGAATATGCTATTGCGATGGCAAATGAATTTAATGCTACAATCACACTTTATCATGCTTTCCAAGTACAAACTGCGACAGGTTCTTTTGCCTCTACTCAACGCTTCCTGGCGCAAGATGCGGAAGAAAATATGAAAAAAATGGTACAATCGCTAACACATGGCATCTCTGAGCAAGTAAGCATGGAAGCCATAGTTGTACAAGGCGATCCCATACCATGTATTGTAGATAGGGCAAATAAAATGAATTATGACTTAGTGGTGATGGGTACAAAGGGAGCAACGGGTTTAAAAGAAGTATTTTTGGGTAGTGTTACAAGCACTATTTTGCAAAAAGTAAACATCCCTATTATAGCCATACCAGCAGCATTTCACTTTGAACAAATTAAAACGATTGTCTTAGCTGTTGATAGTCAAGGCATTCAACAAGAAGCTACTATACGACCTTTGATTGACTTAGCAAAAGCACTTCATGCAAGCATTAAAATTTATCATTTGATTGAAGAAGAGGAGGAATCTGATTTGGACATTGCCCCTGCCATAGATATACTCTTAAAAGAGGTATCTCATTCCTTTCATGCAGAGGTAAAATCTTTGAGTATCAATGAAGCCATCAATAACTTTGTGGCGGCGCAACAAGCAGATTTGCTTTGTATGATTCGTCGGAAAAAAACTTTCTGGGATCGCTTGTTTTTTGGAAGTACAACTATCAAGGAGGTATTTGATAGTCCTGTGCCACTTTTAGTGCTTCAAGAATAAAAAATTAAATAAATTCACTACAAACATTTGATTGATGAATCGTTTCCTTGTGCTGCTATTCACTTGCTTAATGTTTAACTCGTGTGAAGAATTAGATATTAAGCAGGAAATGATTAAGTTCGATAGGGTATTCATTCCCACTTGGTATTACTGCTACACAAAGGATGCTGTGCATGTTACCGCAGCATCTAATGCTATGATGCAACAATGGCAAAATTTAAAAACAGATTACCAATACATTGCTGGTCCGTCAGCGGATTGGCAGGAAACATACGATTGCATTGACGAGTTGCTAGCGCAATCTGTTCAAGCTATTGGGAATAAGAATTTATCTACTGCACTCAATTATCTGGAAGGCATACGCTTTGAACTAACAGAGTTGCGCAGACGGTATGATATTCCTTACTATTTGGATAACATTTGGCGTTTCCAAAGTGCATACGACTTGGTACTTCAATTTGCTCATCCCGACTATATTTTCATCACCGAATGGCATGAATTTGACTGCTTAGTGGAAGATATGAATTTAGCTTGGGCAGAGGTAGTAAACAATAAGTTGGACAGCAATTGGGATTCCACCAAGCAGCGACAATTTAAAGAACTAAAAACAAATATCACAGAGCAATTAAAGAAATTTGACCGTGATGTAAAAAAAGCTAATATTGAATCCAACCAACTTTACAGTAATATTCAACAAATACAAAAACCAATGTTGGCTTTAGTAAAATTATTTGGACAATTTTGAGTAATTTAATTTCTGTTAAGTGAATTGAGTATTAAGTTTTAAGACATCTAGTTTTCAGTCCATCTTTTTATAAATGTTATCCTAAGATGTAGCTATTTGATGTCGTTTGATCTGTTGGCTTACTGTAAATGAAAAAGAATTAGAAAGTAGTGTTTACATTTGTGTTCCTCAAAATAGAGGATACTGAAAAAAATATATTTATGTTTCGACAAATAACTTACACTTTACTTATTTTGATGTTATGGTCATGTAGCACGACAACAAACGAAGATGCAGCAAAAACTACTGAAAATCAGACACTAAACCGTTCATCATTTTATGGGGTTTGGCAAGCGGTATCCCTAAAAGTAACCAATAATGGTACTTCTGAAATTCCTGATTCCATGTCCGTATTTGAAATTAGTGAACAGCAATGGGAAAAGTTGCTTTCTATTAAACCTGTATTGACCTATTTTTATCCCGATAGCACTTACAAACAAGAATTTAGAAACATCAATGGTGAAGTATATGATAGTATAAAAGGGCTTTGGAATATAGTGGAGGAGCGATTATTGCTGCTAACGCCAGAAGCAATTTACCGATATAATGTATCCCTAAAAAGTGGCATGAGTGAATACAATACAGTGTTAGACTGGGACGGCGACGGTGTAGAAGATGACCTTTATTTTTCCACGCAACGATTAATCAGCAATAATCCTTATGAACGATATAGGGATTGAGCAAATACTTGGATAATTTACTTGATTTTGGAGGCTAATTGGTGCGAACATGGTTCATTACTAATGGTTTCCCACATTCGCACCAGTTTGATATTACCAGAAATATCCTACTAGCATAGCTGTTACAATTAACAATAGAATAGCTAGGATGCGATAATTTTGATACCAAGGCAATCCTCGTAATTCTTCGGTTTCCTCTCTGAAAAGTCGAGCATTCCAAGTGTAGTTAGCTACTTTTTCAGTATCGGGTAGGGCAGTGCTGAGGCTCACTATCACGTGTACAATGATGCATGCAATGAACAATAAGGTCGCCATAGTTAAAAAATGAATACCCGTCAAAGTTTGAATCCAAGTAGGTAAAGCTTCTACGGAATCCACGCCACTTTTATAAATTTGTAATGAAAGCATGAAAGCGGCTGCAAAAAAACCAAAAAGTAAACTTACGATAGAGCCTGTTCCATTGGCGCGCTTCCAAAATAAACCTAACACAAATGTAGCTACGGCTGGTGGAGCAGTGTAGCTGATAATCAACTGAAGATAAACCCAAAGGGAATCGCTTACCTTTTCAATAAAAGGCACCCAAGCGGAGGCTAACACCACTAAAATAAGTGTTACGATTTGACCTGCTCTCACCAATTGCTTACTTGTCAAATTCGGGTTGAAACTTCTAATAAAATCCATAGTCACTAAAGTGGATGCCGAGTTGAAGGTGGCAGAAACAGAAGACATCATAGCAGCTAATAGCCCCGCTACAACCAAACCTAAAATGCCGGGTGGCAGTAATTGAAACAGTAAGACTGGATAAGTTAAATTGGCGCAATCGCCTAAGTTGGTGCATACTTGACCTGTGCTAGGTGAAACATAATTCAACTTGCTAATATCCAAATCGGAATACATGATGAGGGCTAAAACTCCAGGAACAATCATAATGAAGATAACTGGCAATTTGAGTAATCCAGCAAACAAAGCACCCCAACGACCGTGGTTTAGGTCTTTTGCGCCCAACACACGCTGCACCATGAATTGATTATTTGCCCAAAAGTAAAATCCAAGTAAAGGCACACCCGTCAATAATCCATACCAAGGCATAAATTCATCATCTGCTGGACGTACTAAACTGAAAGTTTGTCGAGCATTGAGTTCGATTTCACCGGCTGCTTGTTTGGCATCTAAGGCTGCCATCATGCCCGACCAGCCACCACCAAACTCTTGGAAAGCGAAGTAAGTTAATAAAATAGAACCGATAATGAGTAATATAGCTTGAATAACCTCTGTTTGAATCACAGAACTTAAACCACCCGGAATGGTATAGGCAGCCGCAGCAATGGCTAAGATAACAATAATACCCGTAGAAGGCACATTAGGCAGTAAAAGTTGAAGTACAATATTACCGACGAATAAGGCTGCTGCGGTATCTACCATCACATTTCCGACTACGGTAATGAAAGAAAAGTAATATCTTGAGCGTCGGTCATAACGTGTCTCTAAAAATTCAGGCATCGTGTAAACTCCCGACTTTAAGTAAAAAGGTAAGAAGAAAATGGAGAAGAAAATTAGTACAACAACGGCATACCATTCGTAGTTGTACACATGCACATTGGTTCTGTAAGCACTTTCTGCAAGCCCGACTAAGGTAGAGCTAGAAATATTTGCTGCAAAAAGTGCAATACCTACCACGGGCCAAAGTAAAGAACGACCACCGAGAAAATAATCCTCCGAACTGCCTTGTTTACCCCTAGAAATGCCATAAATGACAATTCCAACAAGATAAACAACCATAATAATGATGTCTAGTTGGCTAAGTCCAAAATTTTCCATATAATATTTCTTGTTTTTTGTTTGAGCCAAAAGTAATACCGATTCTACATTATATCATACTATTACTTCTTATTTTTTTATTTTTCTTTCTACCTAAAGAAAAAGAGCGAAGATATTTATCTCCGCTCTTACAAGAAATCACCCGACTGTTATTATGAAGGAATAAATCTTCCTCCCACACGTAAGTGCAGGAGGCGTGTAAACTACCATTTATCAAAAATCATTTAATCACTTTCATTTTTATTATTCTATCAAACGTATGTCAAAATAAGAATGATAATTTTAAAAACAATACTAGAAACATATACTTATTGGAATAAATCCAATCAATCAGTCATAAATTCTACACTAATGTACACGGTTTTTTTGAACTGTCCAAATTTTTGTTCATAAATAGTTAACAATAAGATAACTTTTTTGTTAGATATGTTTTTTCTGATTAAAAAATAGATGAACATTGCTCCTATCTGACTGTTTGGCTGCTTTGCAAATGATATTTATCTATTTATTTTAGGTCATGTCAAAAACATATCAAAAATTAAGGTTGATACTTGGTGATCAACTTAACAGTCAGCATAGTTGGTTTCAGCAAAAGGATGTAAATACGCTTTACGTGATGATGGAAGTTTTGTCAGAAACGAATTATGTTCGTCATCACATCCAAAAGATAAGTGGATTTTTTCTCGCCATGCGTTCTTTTACAGCACACCTAAAAACAAATGGACATGAGGTATTGTATTGGGAACTAGACCATAAAGAAAACGAACAAAATTTTGCTGACAATATCAAAAAAATAGTTGCTCAATATGATATTCAACAATTTGAGTATCAATTACCTGACGAATATAGAGTAGATCAACATTTGATTAATTTATGTCAATCATTAGCTATTCCTACAAAAGCCTATGATTCAGAGCATTTTTTGGTAGAGCGCGACTATTTGCAACGATTATTTAAAGGGAAGAAACGGTATTTGATGGAAACTTTTTATCGAAAAATACGCCATCAACATCAAATTATGATGGAAAAAGATGGTGAAACGCCATTGACAGGTCAATGGAACTACGATAAAGATAACCGAAATAAATACCCAAAAAACATTACGATACCATCTCATCAACCATTCATTCACGATGCTACTGAAATTGTTAATCTGCTGAATACCAAATCGGTAGCTACTATTGGGAATATTAATCCTCAGCATTTTGATTGTCCAGTTACGCGTGAAGAAGCATTAACTTTACTGAATCATTTTAATGAAGTGCGTTTAAAACATTTTGGCGATTATCAAGATGCGATGAGCGACCAGCATTGGCTAGGATTTCATTCTCGACTTTCGTTTGTGATGAATGTCAAGTTGATTTCACCATTGGAGGTGGTTCAATCTACGGTAAATTATTGGTTAGAACATCAGGATGAGGTGGATATTGCACAAGTAGAGGGTTTTGTGCGCCAAATTATTGGTTGGCGCGAGTACATGAGAGGTATTTACTGGGCAAAAATGCCAGAATACGCTTCCTTAAACTACTTTGATCATAAAGCTAAACTGCCTGACTTTTACTGGACAGGAAAAACAAAAATGAAGTGCCTTAGCCACGCTATACAACAGAGTTTGGATTACGCCTATGCCCATCACATTCAGCGTTTGATGATAACGGGAAATTTCTCTTTGTTGCTTGGTGTGCACCCTGATGAGATAGATGCTTGGTATTTAGGTATTTACATGGATGCTTTGGAATGGGTGGAAATCACTAATACACGTGGCATGAGCCAATACGCTGATGGTGGTATTGTAGGGACAAAACCTTATGTGTCTAGCGCGAACTATGTGGACAAAATGAGTGATTACTGCCAAAATTGTTATTACGACAAAAAGAAAAGGCATGGCGACCGCGCTTGTCCCTTCAATAGTTTATACTGGGATTTTTATGACCGCAATGGTGGAAAACTAACAAAAATCCCTAGAATTAACATGATGTTAGCCACTTGGAATAAAATGGATAGTGCAGAGCGGGAAGCCATTTTAAGGCAAGCCGCTCAATACAAAGACAATGCAGATGAGCTTTGATGGTTAAGCCATTTCAAACTGTAGCTTTGCTAAATTATTATATATTCCATTTTCCAATGTAGCAAGTTCACTGTGGCTACCGCTTTCCACAATTTCGCCATTTTCCAAAACGTAGATTCTATCAGCATCGCGGATAGTAGAAAGGCGGTGGGCAATAATGATAGAGGTTCTTCCTTCCATAAGTACGTTTAATGCATCTTGTACTAATCTCTCCGACTCAGCATCTAGTGCGGAAGTAGCTTCATCGAGCAAGAGAATCGCGGGGTCTTTAAGAATTGCTCTCGCAATGGCGATGCGTTGACGTTGACCGCCAGATAGTTTCACGCCCCGTTCGCCAACAATAGTTTGTAGCCCTTCAGGAAAAGTTTTGATAAATTCCCAAGCGTTTGCTTTTTTAGCGGCAGCTATAATTTCGGCTTCTGTGGCATCGGGTTTTCCATACCGAATATTTTCTTCAATAGAACCTCCAAATAAGATAACTTCTTGAGGTACAATAGCAATATTATTTCTGAAAGCCTGAATATCGTAATGGCTAATTTCTTTGCCATCCACTAAAATGCTACCGTGATTAATGTCATAAAAACGCATTAATAGTTGCACAATTGTTGATTTGCCTGAACCACTTGAACCTACTAAAGCTACTTTTTGACCGTTTTGTACTTCAAAATTGATGTTTCGCAACACAGGCACATCTTTGCGCGTAGGATAGTTGAATACTACATTTTGGTATTGTATTTCGCCTTTTAGTTTTAGTGGTATTGGCGTATTACCTTCTTTAACCTCAACTTCATTCTTTTCCACTAAAATTTCTCTAATCCGCTCTGTTGCCCCTAGTGCCCCCAAGATTTCTGTGTAAAAATTGCCTAGACTACCAATGCTGGCACCAATGAAAATCATGTAAAATAAAAATTCAATCAATCTTCCAACAGTCATTGTTTCATTTTCAACCATAAGCGCACCTTGCCAAAGAATGAAGAAAATAGAGCCAAAGAAAAGTACAATAATTACCAATGCAAATAAAGCTCTGGCATGAGCGTACTTCATAGAAACAGTTACTACGTTATCAATACTTTTGCCATATCTTCGGTACTCGAACAATTCATTGGTAAAGGTTTTTACTGCCTGAATAGCCTGTATAGATTCACTAAGAATGGTATTAGATTTTGCTAGTTCTTCCTGACGTGTTTTGGAAAGCTGGCGTATGTATCGCCCAAAAATCATAGCAGCGATAATAACGGCTGGGAAAATAGCAAACATGATAAGCGATAACTCGCGCGCTCTTATTAGCAGTAAGACAACACTAATAATTAGAGTGAAAAATTGGCGAATAAACTCTGCAAGAATAGAAGAAAAGACGTTATATAATTTGCCTACATCTGAGGATAAACGGCTAATAAGTTCACCAGATTGGTTTTCTTCAAAAAATACAATCGGTAACCCAATTAGCTTTTGGTAAACTGCTTTGCGTACATCGGCAATCCCTTTTTCGCTCACATAAGCAAATAGCAACACCCGCACATAAGAAGTAACACCTTGTATGGTAAACAACACAATCAATAGCTTACCAATATCCTTGAGTGTCCAGTTGTACTCGCTTGTGCCCATTGAAATATCCACCATTTGTCCAGAAAGTGCTGGCAGAATCAACGTGGAGATGCTAGAAATAAGCAGCGCCAACAATCCAAATATCATGTACCAAGCATAGGGACGAATAAATTTGAAGATGGTTAATGATTTTCTGAAAGTTTCACGAGTTATTTTTGGTTTTGTTGGATTTTGACTTTGCTCTTGATTTGCCATTGAACTACTTCTTTTTTGTTGTTATAACAAGTGATAAGGGTTTGAGTTAAAAAATAAAAAATAAAGTTAGCACTTGCATTTGATATTAATGATGATTAACTTTGTAATCTATACGTGAGAGAATAAAAACGGCTTCGTAGTTCAATGGATAGAATATCAGATTTCGGCTCTGAGGGTTGCAGGTTCGAGTCCTGCCGAGGTCACAACTTTAAAGTACCTATTTTACAGTTAATTTTCGTTTCTTTTAACAGTTAAATTAAAAGATTTTGGGTTTCCAATGCCTATCGCTGTTTGTTAGTAGTTACAAATCTCAATCATTCCTAATTCAAATCTTTATTTCAATTCATTAGCTTTGACTACATTTGCTAAAAAAATAGAATAATGCAGTTGACTTTTCGTTATATTTCGGCTATAATATTGGTAGTAGTTATTTGGGGCTGTAACGAGTTCAAACCAGATGCAAAGTATTTACAAAAACACACTTGGAGCGGTGTTCGTGGGGAGCAGTTTATTCAATTTACAAGCGACTCAACAGGAATGATGATGATTCCAAAATCTGAAGGTAAAAGAGATACTTTCCAAATGACTTACAGCTTTGAACCAGATTCAGCATTAATGCAATTAGACATGGCTTTTTTAACGCTACCAATAAAAGGATTAAATTTGTATGGCGTTGTGGAATTCATTCACCGAGATACTTTTTTGTATTACGCTGAAAAAGGGTTTCCTGAAATGGGTGAAAAATATCGCCCTAAAAGAATGGACTATGTTAAAGCCATTCCTTTTGTGAGGGAAAAGAAATAAATTAAATGTTATTCGATGGGGTTAAATGCGTAAAAATAACCTAACGCCAACTGGCAAATAGCGAATGCTTAACACGATAAATATATGTCTGTTATTGTAGAACAACTCACAAAAGTTTATGGCACACAAAAGGCTATTGACGAATTATCTTTTGAAGCAAAAAAAGGCGAGATACTGGGTTTTTTAGGTCCGAACGGAGCAGGAAAGACCACTACAATGAAAATATTGACCAGCTATATTCCCGCCACTGAAGGAAAAGCCACAGTATGTGGGTTTGATGTAAAAGAAGAGAGCAAACCCACTCGCCGTTGTGTAGGCTATTTACCAGAACATAATCCGCTTTATAAAGACATGTATGTTAAAGAATATCTTGGTTTTGTGGCGAGATTGCATCCTGAAGTGCGCAACAAGAAGCAGCGTGTGGAAGAAATGATTGAGCAAACAGGGCTAGGGCGCGAGCAGCACAAACAAATTGGGATGCTCTCAAAAGGATACAGGCAACGAGTAGGATTGGCGCAAGCTATGTTGCACGACCCAGAAGTGCTTATTCTCGACGAGCCTACTTCAGGTTTAGACCCCAATCAATTAGTGGAGATTCGGCAACTGATAAAACAACTCGGCGAAGAAAAAACCGTGATTCTTTCTACGCATATTATGCAGGAGGTACAAGCCATTTGCGATAGAGTGGTTATTATCAATAGAGGCAAGCTAGTGGCGAATGATCCTATTGAGCAATTGAAGGCACGCTTAAGCGGTAGAACGACAGTAACCGTTGCTTTTCAAGAAAATGTAACTAAAGAGCAGCTAAAACACATTGAGCAAGTACAGCAAATAAAGGCATTAGATAAGAAACGATGGCAATTAATAACGGATAATAACACAGACATTCGACCTGCTATTTTTCATTATGCAGTAGAAAATAAATTGACTTTAATTGAATTGCATCAAGAATCATTTAGTATTGAAGACGTATTTCAGGAGTTAACAAAATAAAAATTAATTTATGTTTAGCATATTTTTAAAAGAAATTAATGCTTTTTTTAGCTCCTTTATTGGCTACGTGGTGATAGGTACTTTTCTCGTTATCATGGGATTAATGATGTTTATATTTCCTGATTATAGTATTTTAAATTATAAATTTGCCACTTTAGACCAACTTTTTAATGTAGCTCCCATGATTTTTGTTTTCCTCATTCCTGCTGTCACTATGCGCTCTTTGGCGGAAGAACAACAAACAGGAACGATGGAACTACTCGTAACACGCCCTATTAGCAGTTGGCAGATTGTGCTTGGTAAGTATTTTGCCTGCCTGTTTTTAGTGGCTTTTGCTTTACTACCTACGCTCTTGTATTATTGGACAGTCCATGAACTAGGTTCACCAAAAGGCAACTTGGACAGCGGCGCCATAGCAGGTTCTTATTTTGGATTACTTTTATTGGCGGCTGCTTTTGTTTCGATAGGCATCTTCTCATCTTCATTGACTAAAAACCAAATTGTAGCCTTTATCTTGGCTACTTTTTTATGCTTTATTTTTTATTGGGGATTTTTATTTATTAGTAATATTCCTTCCTTTGTCGGGCGGATTGATGCCATTATTCAAATGATAGGTATTGATTATCATTATGAATCCATGAGTAGAGGTATTATAGATACTAGAGATTTGCTTTATTTTTTTTCTTTCATTACTTTCTTTATTTTCTTGACTTTAACAAGTTTAGAATGGAAAAGAATTTAAAAGATAAATTGCTACTACATTACGCAACCAATGAATAAGCGACTGCAAAGTATTATACAAGTATTATTGATTTTAGGGGTATTAATTTTTATAAATATCATAGGTAATTATATTTATGCCTATTTTGATTTAACAGAAGAAAAACGCTATACCCTTACCTCTCCCACTAAAAAATTACTACGCGATTTAGACGAAGTAGTTTTTGTTCAAGTTTTGCTCGACGGTGATTTGCCAGCCGCTGATTTCAAGCGTTTGCAGAAAGCGGTAAGAGAATTGCTAAAAGATTTTAGAAGTGAATCAAAATTCATTGAATACGAGTTCATTAACCCTAATAAAGGTTCAGTAGAACAAATTAATGAGCGCCGTAAAGAATTAGCTAAAGATGGTATTATTCCCGTCAATTTAGTCTTGGAAGGTGTCGAAGGCTCAAAAGAACAGCTTATTTACCCTTACGCAACCTTCACTTACAAGGGGCGCTACACGATTGTTAATTTCTTGGAAGCAGAGCGACCAGGTATTCCCAAGCCTGTGCTTGTAAATAATAGTGTGGCTTTGTTGGAATATAAATTTGCTAACGCCATACAAAAAATGCAAGTGGATCAAAAACCCAACATTGGATTTTTGCAAGGGCATGGCGAATTGGCAAGGCTACAAATGCTTGATTTTGAAAAAACACTGCGCCAGTTTTATGATACCTATTATTTTAATTTAGATAGCTTATTGCAAATTCCTGTGGATGAAATCAATGTTCTTATCGTTGGAAAACCTCGCTTTCCTTTTTCTAAACAAGACCAGTTTAAGATAGACCAATATATAATGAATGGTGGAAAATTGCTTTGGCTAATTGACCGCCTAAATGTGAACATAGATAGTATTGACCAAAATAAACGTTATGTGCCACTGCCATATAACTTGGATTTGGAAAATCTTTGGTTTAGTTATGGCATTCGCATCAATCCCAGCATGGTGTTAGACTTAGAATGTTCTGCTATTCCTTTGAAAGTTGGAGATGCTGGTGGTCAGCCTCAATTTAGGGCTTTTCCTTATTTTTACCATCCTGTGGTTGCTCCAAAGTCAGAGCATCCGATTGTAAAGAGTCTAGATAGGGTAAATTTATTTTTCCCAAGTTCTATTGATACGACAATTCGCACCAAAACATCAGTAGAAAAAACAGTTTTGTTAAGTTCTTCGGCTAAAAGTAGAGTACAATTAACGCCTGCTACGCTAGATTTTGAAATGTTGCGCATTCCGCCACAAGTAGAAAAATTCAATCAGCCTTTTCAGCCTATGGCAGTGTTGTACGAAGGTGTTTTTACCTCTGCCTTTGAAAATAGAGTCACTGAAAGTATGATGCAGGGTTTACAGCAACTCAACATGCAATTCAAAACGCAAAGCGAACCAACCAGTATGATTGTCGTAGCTGACGGCGACATCATTCGCAACGATGTTCGATTGAATGACCAAAACCAACCTTATCCCTTAGAGTTGGGGTTGAACCCTTTTGATCGCTATGTATATGCCAATAAGACGTTTTTGCTTAATGCTGTTGAGTTTTTGTTGGATAAAAACGGTATTATTGAGTCGCGTGGAAAAGAAATAAAGCTAAGGTTACTTGATCAAACGCGCGCTATTGCCGAACAAACTAAGTGGCAATTCATTAATATTGTTGTACCGCTATTGCTGTTGCTTATATTTGGATTGGGCTACACTTGGCTAAGAAAGCGGCGATTTGGACAACCTCAATAGTCAATTGTAAGAATTTAATACAACAGAAAAAAGTGCAACAATTGAACATGAAAAAAAATATATTCATATTATTTGCTTTGTTTTTAACCTCTGGACTTGGCGTGTATTGGGTGCTTCACAACGAAGCAGAAAAACAAGACACTACGGTATTCGGTTGGGATAGAAAATTTAAAGTGGAAGATGTTAGCAAAATACATAAAATTTTTATTGCCAATCGTAATGGAGAAACAACTACACTCACTAAAAAAGACAATGGTTGGACATACAATAATCAGTATAAAGCCTTGCCTAATGCAGTAGATAATTTGATGCGTGCCTTCCGAGAGATGGAAATTAAGTACAAACCTGCTGACGCTGCTGTTCCCTACATGATTAGCGACTTAGCTGCACAAGGGATAAAAGTAGAACTTTATGATGAAAAAGATAAATTACTAAAAGCATTTTATGTAGGGGGCGCGCCATCTGATGAGCGTGGTACTTACATGATTATGGAAAATTCTGAGCAGCCCTACGTTGTGCACTTACCTACCTGGGAAGGAAATCTTCGCTTTCGCTTCAATCTCACAGGCGACCAATGGCGGGACAAAACAGTTTTTGGAGAAACGGTAGAGGACATTAAAGCACTAGCAGTAGAGTACCCAAAACAACAAAATGAATCATTTAAGCTAATTCGGTCTGGCAACAAATTTGAGGTAACTCCTTTTTACGATTTTACACCCAAAATTACCACACCTGCTTCACAAGGACTTGTCGAAGCTTATTTAGTACGCTTTAAAAAAGTAGGAGCAGAAGCCTTTGAAAATGCGAATCCAAGAAGGGACAGCGTACTGCAAACACTGCCTTTTTGTATTATTTCAATGGAAAAAACAAATGGTGAAAAAAGAGTAGTACAATTCTTTTCCATCGAAACGACTTCCTTCTTCTTTGACCCCAAAACAAACCGAGAGAGCGAAGTCCCTTACGTAGAGCGATATTTTGCTGAGGTAAGCGATAAAGGTTTTATGTTAGTGCAGCACATTGTTTTTTCTAAATTGTTCTGGGGATATTCTTTCTTTTTTGAGGAAAAGATGGTACAGTAACTTTTTCTTCAGTGGCGTTTTCACTTCAAGTGAAACCCTCGCTATATACCTTCTTCAATATACAAATAATCGTAATGCACCAAAGGCTTTTTGCCTTTTTGACCTAAATAATAGGTGGCTTCTTGGGCATCATATTGGGCAATGCCAACCCCGATAAATTCGCCTTGTTGGTTTTGTATTTTGATGATATCGCCTTTTTCAAATTGACCTTCTATACTAATGATGCCTACGGGCAGTAGGCTAGAAACCTGCTTTTTTGAGCGTAACGCTGCTACTGCTCCGTCATTCACAATAACAGTTCCTTGATGACCAACTTCGGTGTAGAGCATCCATTTTTTTAGATTGGAAACAGGAGATTGCGATTTAAAAGTAGTCCCTACATAATTATTATTGGCAATATCTAGTAAAATATGATTTCGTTTACCGTTTGCAATAATGGTTTTTACGCCTACGTTCGCTGCCTTTTGTGCTACTCGAAACTTTGTGTGCATTCCTCCACGCCCAAAAGACGATTTTGAAGGAAGAATAAACTGCTTGAGAGTTTCGTCATTAGCATCAATTTCGGTAATTAATTGACTATCAGTATCGTTAGGGTCTCCATTGAACAAGCCATCTACTGTGGAAAGGATAATTAACGTATCGGCATTAGTCATAGCGGCTACTAGACCTGCTAGTTCATCGTTATCAGTGAACATTAATTCGCTTACGGAAACAACATCATTTTCATTGATTACAGGTACAATATTATCTCGAAGCAATGCCAATAAACAATTTTGCATATTAACATAATGCTGTCGGTCTCTGAAATCCTCTTTTGTTGCTAAGACTTGCGCACAAAAAAGATGATGATTGGCAAAAAGCTGCATATACCACTGCATAAGCCTCACCTGCCCAACAGCCGAAAGTACCTGTCGGCGCACAACTTTACTCCAGTTCGTGGCGATTGGAAAAACACTTCGCGCTGCACCGACCGCTCCAGAGGATACCAATAGCACTTCTATATTTTGTTGTTTGAGTACTGCTACTTGGTCCACTAAATGGCTAATAGTAGTAATATCTAGCAATCCATCAGGTTGAGACAACACATTAGTACCAATTTTAACTACAATGCGTTTCATAGTTGCTTATTAAAAAAAACAATACAAATTTAAAATGAATGTCCTTATTTTTTTGTTTATTTACAGTAAATAGTGTGTCATTAACTGTCAACAGTAAATGACAATAAATTAGTCAGATAACTGGATAAACTTTTTAAAAGAATTCTACATTTTATTTCATTAAAGAAAAGATGATTTAGACTCAGAAAGCCTACATTTGTTAAACCATTTCTTAAACATACAAAAACATTAAATTTATGCCTTTCGATATAGAAATGATAGAAGGTGTTTATGCGAAATTTGCCTCACGAGTAGATGAAGCAAAAAGGGTGTTAAAAAGACCTTTAACGCTCGCTGAGAAGATTTTATTTGCCCATTTGCATTCCGATTCGCCCTTGCAAGAGTACAAACGAGGCAAGGATTATGTATTTTTTGCTCCTGACCGCGTAGCCATGCAAGATGCCACAGCACAAATGGCATTGTTACAGTTTATGACTGCTGGACGCGACAAAGTAGCTGTACCTTCCACAGTGCACTGTGATCACTTAATTCTGGCAGAGGTAGAGGCGGAAGCGGACTTGAAAACGGCGATTCACGAAAACGAGGAAGTGTATGATTTTTTAGCTTCTATTTCTAATCGCTACGGCATTGGTTTTTGGAAACCAGGTGCAGGTATTATTCACCAAGTGGTGTTAGAAAATTACGCTTTTCCGGGCGGTATGATGATTGGCACAGATTCGCATACGCCTAACGCTGGCGGTTTGGGTATGGTGGCAATTGGCGTTGGTGGTGCTGATGCTGTGGATGTGATGGTAGGTATGCCTTGGGAATTAAAAATGCCAAAACTAATTGGTGTTAAACTTACAGGAAAACTGAATGGTTGGGCTTCACCAAAGGATGTTATTCTTAAAGTAGCCGGTATTTTGACAGTAAAAGGTGGAACAGACGCCATTGTAGAATATTTTGGAGAAGGTGCCACCACATTATCTTGTACAGGAAAAGGTACAATTTGTAATATGGGTGCTGAAATCGGGGCAACGACTTCTACTTTCGGCTACGACGAAGCGATGAGCCGTTATTTAAAAGCTACTGGCAGAGAAGAAATTGCCATTATGGCAGACCAAATTGCATCTTATTTAACGGGTGATGATGAAGTGTATGCTAATCCAGAACAATATTTCGATCAAGTTATTGAAATTGACCTTTCTACACTAGAACCTTTGTTGAACGGTCCTTTTACACCAGACTTGGCAACGCCAATTTCTCAAGTAAAGGAAGCTGCTAAAATCAACAACTGGCCTACTGAGTTAGAATACTGCTTAATTGGCTCTTGCACCAATTCTTCCTACGAGGACATTACAAGAGCTGCTTCTATTGCAGTGCAAGCTATTGAAAAAGGAATTAAACCAAAGTCGCAACTGACTATAACGCCAGGTTCTGAGCAAGTTCGATTCACACTTGAGCGCGATGGCTACATTGATAAATTGCAAGAAATGGGGGCTTTGGTGTTTGCCAACGCTTGTGGTCCTTGCATTGGTCAATGGAAAAGAGCGGGTTCTGAGAAAGCTGCTAAGAATAGTATTGTTCACTCTTTCAATCGCAACTTCTCCAAGCGTGCAGATGGCAACCCGAATACACACGCCTTTGTAGGTTCACCCGAACTAGTAACGGCAATCGCACTTTCAGGGGAATTAGGGTTCAATCCGCTTACGGATTACTTGATGACGGAAAAAGGGGATTTTGTGAAACTCGACCCGCCAAGTGGTTATGAATTGCCTATCAATGGCTTTGATGTAGAAGATTCAGGTTATATTGAACCAGCAGAAGATGGTAGCAGTGTTGAAGTAAAAGTTAGTCCTACTTCTGACCGCTTGCAATTACTAGAGCCTTTTGAGCCTATAACGCATCATCAACTACAAAATATGCGCCTTTTGATTAAAGCAAAAGGTAAATGTACAACAGACCATATCTCTATGGCTGGACCATGGTTGACTTATCGCGGACATTTAGAAAATATTTCTAATAACTGTTTCATTGGTGCAGTCAATTATTTCAATGGTGAAATGAATAAGGTAGCAAATTTCGTAGATGATGCTACTAAAGCCTCTTTCCTTCCCGTGCCAGATTCCGCTAGAAAATATAAAGCAGCAGGTATTGGCACGATTGTTTTAGGTGAGGAAAACTATGGTGAAGGTTCGTCCAGAGAACATGCTGCTATGGAGCCAAGATACTTGGGTGTAAAAGCTGTGCTAGTAAAATCCTTTGCGCGCATTCACGAAACCAACTTGAAAAAGCAAGGGATGTTAGCATTGACGTTCATCAATCCTAGCGATTATGATAAAGTACGTCAAGACGATTTGATTAGTATTCGCGGATTGGATCAAATGGCACCTGGTCAATCTTTACAAGTAATTCTAAGGCATAGCGATGGCACTGAGGAGTCTTTTCAAGTAGCACACACTTACAATGAAGATCAAATTTCTTGGGTAAAAGCAGGTTCTGCTTTGAATAAAATTAGAAAAGAATTGGCGAAAGCCTAGTTGAGGAGAATGGACGAGTATTTCTTGAAATGCTCGTCCATCTTTTTTTACAAATTATTGGTTTTCAGGTCGTAACTGTCTTACTGTTCTTCCCGCTTGCCACATTTCACACTCTCTTAATTCTTTTAATTCTAATTCCAACTTCTCTCGATAATCTGTTTGACTATTAGAATCAATCGAAATTTGTGCTTCATTTCCCGAAGCTACACTTTCATAGAGTTCTTCAAAGACAGGTGCTGTGGCATCTCTAAATTTTTTCCACCAATCCAAAGCTCCTCTCTGTGCAGTAGTAGAACAGTTAGCATACATCCAGTCCATACCATTTTCCGCCACCAGTGGATAAAGCGATTGAGTAGCCTCTTCTACTGTTTCGTTGAAAGCTTCAGAAGGGGTATGACCTTTACTTCTCAAAAGGTCGTATTGTGCAGCAAAAAGCCCTTGTATTGCACCCATCAACGTACCGCGCTCACCCGTCAAGTCGCTGAATACTTCGCGTTTGAAGGTTGTTTCAAATAAATAGCCCGATCCAACGCCGATGCCCAACGCCACCACGCGGTCATAGGCTCTGCCCGTAGCATCTTGGAAGATGGCATAACTAGAGTTCAAGCCTCTACCTTCCAAAAACAGACGACGCAAACTTGTGCCTGAACCTTTTGGTGCAACTAAGATAACATCTACATCGGTAGGAGGAACAATCCCTGTTCTTTCTTTGTAGGTAATTCCGAAGCCATGCGAAAAATAAAGTGCTTTTCCAGCCGTCAAATATTTTTGAATGGTGGGCCAAATTGCAATTTGTGCTGCATCAGAAAGTAAATATTGAATAATGGTAGCTCGCTCTGCAGCCTCCTCTATTGAAAATAAAGTTTCGCCTGGAATCCAGCCATCTTCTATTGCTTTGTCCCAAGACTTAGAAGGTTGTCTCTGTCCGACAATCACATTAAATCCGTTGTCTCTCAAGTTGAGCGATTGACCAGGACCTTGTACGCCGTAGCCAATAATGGCAATGGTTTCATCTTTTAGTACCGCTCTTGCTTTGTCTAATGGAAATTCTTCGCGCGTAACTACATTTTCCTCCATGCCTCCGAAATTCAATTTCGCCATAATATTTTCTATTTGTTTACTGTAATAAATTTTCTGATTAAGCCCCAATATAAAATATTGGTTTGAATCTTCTTTTTTGTTCTATGTTAACAAACTCTTTTTTTTCCGATGTCAAAGTTAAAGAGCTTGAATCTAGAGTTTGAAAAGACTAGAAAGGGGTTGAAAAGTTAACTAATAATTTTTTTAGCTTATGTTGAGTCTTTCATGCTGTTCTATAAAAGAAAAGGAGGAAGCATTATTTGTGTACCGCTTTATTCTGTTAGTTCAATTAAATTCCCTTCGGGGTCTTCAATTACACTTTCATAATAACCATCGCCGGTTACTCTTGGCTCTCCCACTATTTTGTACCCATTTTTTCGTATTAAATCAGTCATATTATCTACACTTTCTTTAGTCCCAACAGATATGGCAAAATGTGTTAACCCAAATTTTTGAATTGATTGGTCAAGAAATTCAGAAATATCTGGTCTGTGCATTAACTCAATTCTCGCTCCATTTTCAAATGATAAAAAATAGGAGCTAAATTTCTTTTTGGGGTTAAAATATTTTTCGCTTGAAGTCAACTTAAAGTATTTCAGATAAAAACGTTTCATTTTTTCTAAATCCTTAGTCCAAATTGCAATATGTTCAATTTTCATTTTGTATTTTGATTGATGTTTAATTCTTGTGGTTATTAAGGGAGATACATCAAATTCATCAACGAAATAGGGTCTTAATTTCTGTAGCTTCAGATGGTTTAAGCCGACCACTTAAGACAAGTCGTAATTCACGTCTGCGCGAAGCTTCATTGTAAAGTTTTTGTTCTTCATTTGTTAACGCAATAACAGGTGGTACAGGTATGGGTTGACGTGTTTTGTCGTCAATGCCTACAAACGTAAGAAATGCGTCGTTACATTTTCTTGGATTTCCCCCCTTAATGTTGCTGGCAAACACCTCTACATAAACCTCAAGGGAGGTATTAAAAGCTCTGGTAACGGAGGCTTTTAGCGTAATTACATCACCCAATAACACAGGCAGTTTGAATGAAACTTGGTCCACAGAAGCCGTTACAACGTTGGCCTCGCAGTGCTTACCTGCACAAATGGCACCCGCTATATCCATCCACCGCATGAGATTACCACCCATTAAATTTCCTGTTGGGTTCGTATCGTTGGGCATAATCATTTCAGACATAATCGTTTGCGATTCTGCCACTTTTTTAGCTCGTAGTTCGATGGTACTCTTTTTCTTCATTTAGAGAATCATTACGCCTTTTTTTTCTATCAAAGGCACATTAGTGAAATTGTAAGATGCTAAACTACCAATGACAAAAATATACTTCTTATCGTACATATGACCATTATACATAAAACTTACCCAATATTCGTTGGTCAACCCAAATAAATTAGTTGGTATAGGTTCTACTGGATATGCCCTTTTGGGACCAATTTCCTCAAAAAAATGTCTTAGTGTTGTAGTGCGCTTGTTTTCGCCGTCTATTTCGCCATAGCCTTTAGAGCTAATCAGTACCCCAGTGATGGCTTCATCTTTTAAGTTAATGATATAAGTATCCCAAACTTCTATTTCGTCTTCTTGATTGGAAAATTCTCTTGGTACAATAGCGATGGCTAAATCTTTTACTTTGTGAATAGGTATGTCTTTTTTCATTTTTGCATAGTTGCTGCTGCTGGAGCATAATCATAATCAAATTGTTGCGCAAAATGGTATAAGAGTTTATTTTTCACCTCTTGTATATCTATTTCCGTGCCTAATTCTTGTTGCATAGAAGTTATTGTTTTATCCTTATCTTCGATTCCACAAGGAATAATATTTGCAAAATGAGCTAGATTTGTATTCACATTTAATGCAAAACCGTGCATAGTTACCCATCTACTTAGGTGAACGCCAATGGCGCAGATTTTGCGTTTGGGTTGGCTTGAATTGGCTTCCAACCAAACGCCAGTAAAGCCTTCTTCTCGACCTGCAACGATGCCATATTCTATCAACATTTTGATGACAATTTCTTCTAAATAACGTATATAACGATGTACGTCTGTGAAAAAACAATCCAAATCAAAAATAGGGTAAGCAACGATTTGCCCTAACCCATGATAGGTGATGTCGCCACCTCTGTTAATTTTAAAAAATTCAAAACCACCTGCTGTTAGCTGTTCTTCATTCAGTAACAGGTTTGATTTTGAGCCACTTCTACCTAAAGTGTAAACAGGCGGATGCTCGCAAAAGATTAAGTAATGCTTTTGTGGACTACTGTTAGGTTGCTGGCGATTGATTTTTTTTATGGCAATCACCTCTTCTAGCAAGCATTGCTGATGATTCCATGCTTGTTGGTAGGAAATTTGACCCAAATCTTGAAAAATGACTTCATTCTTCATACTCAACGCTTTCTGTATTATTGACCATTACAGACAACTAAGGCATTGGAATAGTTTTAATTTGTTAGTTCATTTGACATTGCCTCCATTTTTCTTTTAACATAATAGTAGGTTTCCACTTGAGACCTAATTAAAATATCGGTGCTGTTTTGCTTATATGGATTGGACTGCTCTTTGTTGATTATTCGTGCTTTAGTGTTGTCATTTAGTTGAATATCAATATATTCTTTGATTTCCTTTTTTAATGTTTCGTCATAAATAGGAAAAGCCGCTTCAATGCGATAACTCAAATTTCTAGTCATCCAGTCGGCTGAGGATAAATAAATTTGTTCATCGCCATTGTTGTGAAAGATAAAAACCCTAGCGTGTTCCAAAAAGCGATCTACAATACTAATCGCTTCAATATTTTCACTCCAATTTTTTAATTGAGGTATCAATGAGCATATTCCTCTTATAATCAACTTTATTGTTACACCCGCTTGACTAGCTTCGTAGAGTTTAGCAATCATCTGATCGTCCTGTAAACTATTCATTTTTAGTATAATGCCAGCCGCTTTGCCTTGTTTAGCATTTTCAATTTCGCGGTCTATAAATGCTACTAATTTACTTCTTAAATTAAATTGACCTACTAAAAGATGTTCAAAATCAGGAGCTTGTACAGTTTCTAAGTAAGAAAATAGTCGAGCCACTTCTTTTACAATTCGATCATCGGCGGTAAAAAGACCGAAATCGCTGTACAACTTGGCTGTTCCTTCATGAAAATTTCCTGTACTTAAATAGGCATACATTTTAATTTTAGTTTCTTCTTTTCTGCGTACTAGAGCAAGCTTGGAATGTACTTTTATGCCTGGCAAACTATACTTAACGTTCACGCCTATTTTTTCTAAACGCTCCCCCCATTTTAGGTTGGCTTCCTCTTCAAATCTAGCTTTTACTTCAATAAAAACAGTTACCTGTTTTCCAGCTTTTACAGCATCTATCAACGCATTCATTATTCGGGATTCTTTAGCCACTCTGTATTGCGTTACTTTGATGTGCGTAACATGAGGGTCGCGTGCAGCCACTTCTAAAAAACGCATAACCGATTCATAAGAATGATAAGGCATATGAATGAGGTGGTCGCGCTCGTCAATAGCTTTAAAAAAGTGAAGTGTTTTTTCTAGCGGTGTGTAAGGTATTGGTGGTAATGGCTCATTCTCTGTTTTAGGTTTATTCAAATTTGGGAATTTGAATAAGTCAAAGTTATTCAAATAACGTCCCTCGGGAAAAATATCGTAACGTTCCAATTCAAAAACTTCCATTAAAAAAGTCAGCAAACTTTCAGGCATTTCTCTGTCATAGACAAAGCGAGAGGCAGAACCTACGTCGCGTTTGACTAAACTTTTTTTAATTTTTTCAATCAAATCGCCAGAAAATTCATCATCAATATATAATTCTGCATCTCTAGTTAACTTAATTGAAAAAGTATCTTCAATAAAGTATCCTGGAAACATAAACGAAACATTATGTCGTACAATATCATCTAGCATGATAAAGTCATGCCAGCCATCGTTAGAAGGTAGTGCTAAAAAACGAGATAAGTGATCGGAAGGTATTTTGACAATTGCTACGGTGTGTTCATTAGCTTTTGCTTCCTTATCGGTCATCCAAACAGTCAAATATAATTCGTCATTATTTAGGAAAGGACGAATTTTATGCTTCACTAAAAGTACAGGCTGCACATAAGGGAGCATATGATTGCGGAAATAGCTTTCTACAAATTCGCGTTGTGCTTCATTTAAATCCAAACGGCGAAGTAACCTCACCTTATGAGACCTTAATTCTTGTACGATGTCTTTTTCAAAAATACTACTCAGCTCTAATTGATGTTGATTGATAATGGATTGTATCTCTTTAATCAACTCTTTTGGTTCATAATCCACTTCTTTTTTAGCTTTCTTACTAGCATTTAGGACATTTCTATGGCTTGCTATGCGCACTTTAAAGAACTCACTCAAGTTAGAGGAATAAATTGCTATAAATTTAATACGCTCTATAAGAGGTACATTTGGATCTTTTGCCTCTTGTAATACCCTGTAATTAAAGGAGAGCCAGCTAATATCTCTGTGTACTTTCGGAATGTTATTTTCTACTTTTTCTAACTTGAGTTGCGTGTCTGTTATCATTTTGTGTTTTTTCTAGCATCAAAATTAATCAAAAAAGACTGATTTGACCTTTTGTAGGTGCATTGAGTAATTTCGGTCCTCTGGTGTTCACTAATAGTTCTTCATTAGCTTTGTTATACAAATATAATGCCAATTCGGGAGAAAGAATGTTGTCAGGTTCATGCACAAAAAAGTAAATTTCTTCTACGCCTTGTGCAAACCATAATTTCATTCTAGTTATCCAATCGTCTATTCGTTCGTAATCCGTAGGGTGTAAGCCATTGCCCACAAATCGAATGAGCACCTTTGAGCAAGTGAGCGCCATGTGTAGCACATCGCGCCTGCCAGCTACATCGGTAATCACTAAACTTATACTGTTTTGTTGACAAATAGATAACAATAATTCAAATGATTTGGATGTTGCAAACCAACTTTCGTGGCGCAACTCAAAAGCCAAAGGTATGTCTTTGGGAAACTGTTGAACGAAAGCCTCTAAGAGCGATAAACGACGCTCATCGAAATGGGGTGGGAATTGCAAGAAACAGCAACCAAGTTTATGTTCTAATTGTCGAACGGTGTCGCAAAAGAGAGAAAGTTGAATACTATTCATGCCTAAATCTCTGCTATGGCTAATTGTGTTGGTGAGTTTAGGGCAAAATCTGAAATCGTCGGGGGTATCTTTTTTCCATTGCGTTATCATGTCTAACGTTGGAATGCGATAATGGGTAGTGTTAAGTTCAATGGTGTTGAATTGCTGCCCGTAGTATTGAAGAAAATCTTTTGTTTTGGCTTTTTCTGGATAAGTAGTTCCTATCCATTCCTTCATACTCCAGCCAGTGCAGCCGATGTAAAGTTTCTTTCTTTGTGCTGCATTACTCCGTTGAGTTAGAAGAAAATTATTGTTGCTAGGATGATCTTTAGGCAATGCAAAATCAACTAAATCAATTTCTTGAACTTTCCCAAACTCCATAAGTAATCTATTTCTTTTTCGTAATTTTGTTTTGATGATTGACAAAGAAAAGCGAAAAACATTAACTTTTGAGCAAATATTTTTTTTTGTTTGCAAAACTCGCATTTTTGGCTTTTATTGCGCATCAATGAAATTCCTATAACAACTATTCATGAATCGAGTTAAAATTGACTTAGAGTTTATTTTCAGGGCTTCTCCTGGTATCCTGTATAGTTTTTTTACAGAGCCAGCAAAAATTGTAAGATGGTTTTGCGATGAGGTGGACATTAGTGGTAATGTATTTACGTTTATGTGGAGCGGCTCGGAAGAAGTTGCTCGATTAGTAGGCAATGAAGATGAGGAGAAACTGCGATTCAAGTGGGAAGCGTCGGACAACGATGAAGAATATCTTGAGATTCGCTTTTCACAAGCACCAGTTACTAACGAAACCATACTCGAAATAACAGATTTTTGCGATGAGGACGAGAAAGAGGATCAAAAAAATCTCTGGACAAGTCAAATGGAAAAACTTCGACACGAAACAGGAGGCTAAAGTCAACTTTTTTGCTGTTCAAGTATTTTTATAGTTTTCATATCAAATATTGGTTCTTTAGCTCAGTTGGTTTAGAGCGCTGCCTTGACAGGGCAGAGGTCACTGGTTCGAGTCCAGTAAGGATCACTTTTTAGAGTTCCTTATTCAATTCTCACTATTAGTAGCTTGCTTAAAAACATTAACCTTCTGAAAAAATCTTTCAGAAGGTTGATGATGAATTAGTTAAGTTGCAAGAATGCTCTTATGCCATGCTCTAGCCCACGCAATTCTGCTAATCCTTTTAGTCTGCCGATAGCGGAATAACCCGAAAAAGTCGTTTTCCCTAAATCGTCCAGCATTTTATGACCATGATCGGGACGCATGGGGATACTTCTTTGTTCTTCTTGCATTAATTTTACCACTTCTTGCATCACAGCAAACATATTAGTATCGCCATCTAAGTGATTGTCCTCCATGAAGTTACCTTCGTCATCTCGTTTTGTATTTCTCAAGTGCAAAAAGTAAACTCTTGATTTCCAATACTTCAACATGGCAACAATATCATTATCGGGTCTAGCACCATATGAACCTGTACAAAAGCATAAACCATTGGCTTTATTGGGTACAGCCGTTATCATATCCAAAATATCCTGATGCGTACTCATGATGCGCGGCAAACCCAATACAGAGTAGGGTGGGTCGTCTGGATGAATAGCCAATTGAATACCTACAGACTCCGCCACTGGCGCAACTTCTCGTAAAAAATAAAACAAGTTAGATTTTAATTTTTCGCGATTAATGTGTTGGTATTGGTTCAGCAAATCGAGTATTTCTGCTGGCGTAAAAGGAATTTCACTGCCTGGCAAACCCAATAATACATTTTTAAAAATGCGCTGTTTTTCCGCTGCTGCCATGTTTTCAAAATGGGCTGTGTATTTTGCTAATTCCTCAGGTGTGTAGTCTGCTTCGGCGTTGGGTCGTTTCAGTAAAAATAAATCAAATACGGCATAATCTGCCTTATTGAACATCAGTGCTTCTGCGCCATTAGGCAGTCGGTAGGCTGTATCAGTCCGCACCCAATCTAAGATGGGCATGAAATTGTAGGTAACCACTTTTATGCCACACGCACTCAAGTTGTGCAAACATTCTTTGTAGCGTTCTATGTACAAATCGCGCTGTCCATCGCCTTTTTTAATGTCTTCATGTACTGGTAAACTTTCCACGACCGTCCAAGTTAGGTTGGCTGCTGTGATGTTATCTTTGTAAGTTTGTATGGCTTCCTTCGTCCAGATTTCTCCGACGGGAATGGCGTGTAGTGCAGAAACTACACCTGTGCAGCCTGCTTGCGCAATGTGCGCCAAAGGCACAGCATCATTAGGTCCGTACCAGCGCATGAGTTGTTCTAAAGCAAAAGTTGAGTTCATGTTTTTGTCTTGTTTTTACGTCGAAAAATGAGGATATTTAAGAGCAATTCAAAACTTCGCAGGACAATTCGTTTAGTTCGCCAAAAATGAGTAAGAAATTTGCCAAACCTTATTCAATAGGCAATATTTTTTGATTCCGCTAGATGTCATTAAGAGCATGTTTAAATTTTTAATTACTGAAAACCAATATTTTATGAACCTGACTTCAGTAAGGCTTAGTCATTTAGCCCGCTAAATTCCCTCGCCTTCCTATTGTCAGAACCACAAACTATTGATTTTCACCTAAAGAAAA
>CALDYY010000041.1 GCA_937944245.1 uncultured Saprospiraceae bacterium
AATTACTGAAAACCAATATTTTATGAACCTGACTTCAGTAAGGCTTAGTCATTTAGCCCGCTAAATTCCCTCGCCTTCCTATTGTCAGAACCACAAACTATTGATTTTCACTTAAAGAAAATTTTTAAACAAGCTCTAAAACTACAACTCAATATCACCGCCTCCTGTGAAATCCATTTCGCGAGCACGTTTTTCATCTCGTCTCTTTTCTACTGCTTTACGCAGTTGTTCGCGCACTTGCAAGCCATTTTTTATTGCTGGTATAGTCAACGATGGACGTGTTCTATCAGAACTAACAACGATAAGGTTGGATAGCCCCAGCATTCGATAAACAAAAGGTTGCTCGATGCGAATATCTTTTACTCGGTATAGCTCAACGTCATCTACTGTTACTTTGAACACACCTTGCTGATGAATAATTCGTTCAGAAGTGATTTCATACTTATTCTTTTCTGTACTTAGCCATTTCCAGAATGCTATGGGAATAGGCACTACAAGAATGCTACTCAGGAAAATCCAAAAATTCGTCCATTGCGATGGCGAACCTTTCCAGATTAATTCTTCATTTTGTTCCATAATCTTACATTATTTATAAACGAAGATAAATATTTTTAGCCATCTTCAATATGACTTTATTGTTAAGTATTCTTTATTTCTGAACTGCTACTACTCGTTAGGCGCGGTCAAATCTTCCTCGTAGGGACAGTCGCTAGGGCGATTTTGTGTTAAATAGACATCAATTTGCTGCCCTATTCTTATTTTTTCTGTCGAACTAAATTCAGGTACTTGCTTATACACAAATGCTGTGGCGCGGTTCACAACAGTGGGGTCTAAATGCACTGTGCCGACCACTAATTGATAGCTTCTAATCAAGAAGTCAGCACGGTCAAAACGTTCACACTTAACTTCAGGAATATTCGTGTAACTGTCGCTGCGCTCCGTTACATCAAAATACAAGGTGCTTCCTTTGTCTATTTTAATACCTCTTTTAATATCCTCTAAGTTAATTTCTTTTTCTTCGGCATTATAAATTTTTAAAATAGTGTTAGAAGCGTAGCGGTCATTCAAAATGCGATTTTTAATTTCCGATTTGATACCTAAGCGGTTTAATTTTTTGGCATATTGTTCAAATTCATCAGCACCAATAATGGTGGGCAGTATCACTTGGTCGCGTTGGCTTTTCGTTATAGTCAGGTAAATTGTTCTATTTTTTTTGACTTTAGAAAAAGGAGCAGGATCTTGTGTCAATACAATATTTGGTGGATTATTTCCCCTGTCTAAGGAGTCGCTAATGGCAATCCGAAAATTATTACTTCTAGCTTTTTTCATAGCATCTACTAATCGCATTCCAGAGTAATCCTCTACTTGAAGTGCCTCTCCATGTCGAGTACAGGACTTCATTAGCATAGAACTCAAAAATAAAATGCCAACTATGGCAATCAAGAACAGTCCTAAATTCTTTAATACAATAGGGCTAGTAAAAAAGGCTGCCATTTCCTTTCCTAAATGCTTTAACCCATCCGAAAAACGACTCATAGTTTGTTGATTTAGCTTTTAAAAAATTATAATGCTTTATTTGCAAAGCCAAATTCTAAGATTTGGTCAATAAAATGATAAGGTTTATATTCATTAATAGCTGCTTGATGGTAAATACAGGTTGCAGGCGTCATACCTGGCAAAGAATTGACCTCAATAATAATGGTTTCTACTCGATTATCTTCATAAATGCGTACAAAAGCATCAATACGAGCATAACCTTGCACTCCTAACACTTTTGCTGCTTGCTCTAATGTTGATTTCACTTGACTAGCAATGGCATGATATTCCTGTGGATTACTTGAATAGCGCGCAGGTGTTATGTTTTGACCTTCACCTGCTAAAAATTTTTCTTCCAGCGAAAGCACCTCGCCACTGGATAGTGCCTCTGAAGGTTCAAACATTTCGTAAACGATTTCCCCATCTTTTTGATGAGTGAGCAAGCCACCAGTTATCTCCAAAAATCTTTTCGCACCTTGAGCTGTGATTAATGCTTCTATTAATACTACATTTTTTTGCGGAAACTCTTCTTTCAATTTTAAGTTTAGTATTTGACGTTCTTGCTCTAAAAGAGCCGGCGTAGGTCGGAACATCAACTGAAAAAAGGCTTCCAGTTGAGTTCTGTTTTTAATCACTTTTACAGCAGCGCTGCAACCATCATCCACAGGTTTCGCTATCAATGGATAGCCAAACTGCCGCTCGATTTCTGTTATTACTTTTAATTTATCTGCCTCGAAAGCAGATTGATACACCAAGCGTTGTTCCGTAACTACAAAGCCATGACTTTTAAGTATTTGTAAGGTTTTGTATTTATCAATCGTTATACTAGAGGCATCTGCACTTGAACCGTTATAAGGTATATTTAAGGCATCCAATCGGCGTTGGATTTCACCATCCTCACCTGGTCTGCCATGCAATGCGATGAATACACCATCCACCTGTTGAGCAAGTTGCTCATAAGTTAATGCTTTTGGTTCAAACACAACATTACTAGCAGCATATTTCTGTGTAATTGGGGAACAAATCTGCTTAATCTCCTCAACGACAGAATGTTGACTATAACCTTTAATCTTATCCCGAATATCGTCTGCATTGTCTTTTAACAACAAGTTAATCGGTAGTTGATACAACTCATGTTGACTTGGACTACCTGTCAAGAAAACTGGAATGGGTTGATATTTATCCGAGCTAGAGAGTTTTTCAAATATGTTGCGACCACTTTCTATTGAAATATGCCTTTCCGCACTATATCCACCAAGCATAACTGCAATCTTTTTCTTGCTTTTTTGCTCTGCTTTGAGGTGTTCTATTTTTTGGTCTAATTGTTGAAGTAAATCGGGATAATGCGTTTGATTTGGATTGGTATTGATGCGTTCTTCCAGAGAAGTCCTTATGATATAAGTTAAGAACTGTGAAGGATTTAGCCCTATTTCCGCTGCTTGATGGAAAAAAAACGACGAAGGCAGCATCCCTGAAGTTGTGTTGGGGTCATTCAAAAAAATGGTGTCATTAGCGGTAATGAAACCATCAATTCTGGCGTAAGTATTAAACTCAAAAAAATCAAATAGTTGCTCACAAGCCTTGCGAATAGCATTGATTCGATATTCTTCAATTTTGATAGGTGTTTCCTTTCGCGATAGTCCTGGAAGATATTTTGAACGGTAGTCAAAAACTTCGCTACCTTTTACAATTTCAGTTGGTGGCAAAGCAACAGTTGTACCGTCCTCATTGCGTAGAACAATGCAAGAAAATTCTTTGCCATGAATAAACGATTCTATGATGACACGTTGTTCGCTCCAATGACTTTCCAAAACTATTTCTTCAACAGCTAACGCTAATTCGTCCAACTTCAACAAAAGCACTTCCGGATGATAAAGCGTTTGTCCATTCACATTCATTGGAAATCCTATGCCATCGCGAATATCAGCAATGTGGCGAACATATTGTAAACGCTCCTCTGCGGTGTAGGATTGCCATTTTGAAGCCAGCAATACTTCTCTAAAAAATGCTCTATTGATGAAGTATTCAAAATTGCTCCATGTCGCTTGTTCGTTAATGATAGCCACCCCAATAGAAGACCCTTGATTAGCAGGACGAATGACCATCGGAAAGCCAATTTTTTGCTTCGCCTGTTCAAAAACGGAGTTAACATCTCCATTAAGCCACTGTTTTTTATCCAAGACAATAACTTGAGGCGTAGGAAAACCAGCCGATTCCATCATTTTTTTCTGGAATGCTTTATCTATGCCTATGGTGCAAGCACGAATACCACTGCCGGTATAAGGAATTTGCAAACTATCCAAAAGTCCCTGCAATTGCCCATCCTCTCCGTATTCACCGTGCAAGGAAAGAAAAGCTATATCTATCAGATGAGGAAGCTCCGTAAGTTCAATTTTTCGACCTATCAAACGAATAGCAGCTTCCACTTGTTCAGCAGGTAAGCTTTCGATATAAACCTGAAATTCATTAGGCGTATGAGGCAGCACTTGAATAGGAGGGTAGAAATCCCTGATTGTTCCTTTGTAAATGTACTGCCAGTCAAGAAGTATGAAATTCCTCAAACTATCAATAAAAATAGGTATTGGCTCAAAAAGGGATTTATCTAAGTTGTCATATACAGTTCTTCCACCTGCAAATGCAATTTCTCTTTCTCGCGAAGGACCACCAAAAAGGATTCCTATTTTCATGTAAAAATTATATTAAGAATTTAATATTTTTTGCTTGTTGCTTTCGGCGGTAAATTTATAATACTTCTGATAAAGAATGGAATATATCGCTCATTTCATGTGAAATTGTGTTAAACATGAAGAAAAGGGTTAAAATGAGAGACGAAATATAAAATAGTCGCATAAAATGTATTTTCTTTGCCCTAGAACTAATTTATATGTTGCAAAAAGTGAGCCTGAGGAACTAGCTTTGCTATATTACTCAAAGCTCACTTTCCTATTTAAAACTAAAGGTTATGAAAAAGATCAGCCTTATCATCATACTTTTCGTTATTGTCCTGCCCTTGCAAACGGAAGCACAAAGTCGCAAACGCTTTCAGCCTAAACAACGCTTTGAAGCGGGTTTACTCTTAGGGTTTACCGCAGCTCAAATGGATGGAGATGACTTTACTGGATATGATAAACTTGGCGTTGTCGGAGGGCTACAAGGAGTTGTCTTAATCACGCCACGCCTCAATTTTGCGGTAGAACTATTGTATGCTCAAAGAGGTACAAAAGTAGAATACGACAATAACTTCTCTAAAGAAAAGGAACGAAAAATGCAATTTGACTTTGCCGAAGTACCTTTCCTATTTCAAATAAAACTTAATGAACCCAATGAAGACCGAAAAACAGTGCTTACATTAGAAACGGGTATGTCCTATGGCAGACTGCTAAACACGAAAATTACAGAAGCAACGAATCGTTTGCAACGCACATTTACAGAAATTCAGGACGATTTCCGAACAAGCGAAATTAGTGCTATCGTAGGATTAAATGCTGAGATTGTTCCTAAGTTTCATTTGGGCTTTCGTTCTGTAACCGCAATCAATCGAATCTATAAAAATGAAGCACTTTTTGGAAAACCCATTACTGTTGCTGATTTGTTTTCGCTGCAACCCAGAGGATATACCTTTCTACGAAATTATTATCTAGCGGTTTACGCCAGCTATACTTTATACTAAAGCGATTCGTTGTTTTTAAACACATTTACCTTATCATTTTATGCAAATTGTGGCAAAAACCTTTCAAGGTTTAGAAGAGATATTAGCCAAAGAATTAGAAGCACTAGGGGCATCTAACATCAATATTGTTTCGCGAGCGGTGGAATGTGAAGGCGACCAGCAATTACTTTATCGCATGAATTACGAACTGCGTACGGCAGTTAGGGTGCTAGTCAAGTTCTTTAGCTTCAAAACGAAGCACGAAAATCATCTTTACAAAAAAATTCAAGAAATTGATTGGAGCGAACACATTGCTTTGCAAGATACCTTTGCCATTGATGCAACCACCTATTCCAAATATTTGACGCATTCCAAATATTTATCGCTAAAAGTAAAAGATGCTATTGTTGACCAGTTGCGCGAAAAATACGATGGACAACGCCCCAGCATTGACCTCAACGCCCCTACCCTACGTCTGCAAATTCACTTCAATAAAGACAATCAATGCACCGTGCTTTGGGATAGTTCAGGGCAATCCCTGCACAAACGCGGCTATCGAGTAGCATCGGTACTTGCACCAATCAACGAGGTGTTAGCCGCTGGACTAATTCTACTTTCCGGCTGGAAAGGCGACTGCCCATTGATTGACCCAATGTGTGGCTCAGGCACTATTCCCATTGAGGCAGCTATGTATGCAAGTCAGATTCCTCCACAGTTTAAGCGAAAAACTTTTGGCTTTATGACTTGGAAAGACTTTGACGCTGAGTTGTGGGAAGACGTAAGGAAAACAGCTAACGCCAAAATAAAAATGACGGAAGTCCCTATTCTGGGATTCGACCGAGATGTAAATGCCGTAAAAATTGCAGAAGAAAACGTTGATACTATAGGATTAGACGAAGTAATAGAAATCAACTGGCGCGATTTTCTGACGCTACCACCGCAAACAGAGAAAGGCGTAATCATTATGAATCCACCTTATGACGAGCGTTTGGGGGAAGAAGATATTGAGGCTTTTTACAGAAATATTGGCGACCAATTGAAAAAGTCTTTTTCTGGGTTCGATGCTTGGCTTATTTCCTCAAATTTAGAAGCCTTGAAATTTATCGGACTTAAACCCTCTAGGAAAATTATGCTATTCAATGCAGCTTTAGAATGCCGCTTTCAAAAATATGAATTGTACGCAGGCACAAAAAAAATCCATAAGGCAGAACAGTAGTCTGTCTTATGGGTAAAAATATTATTTATAATTCTCTGATTTTTATGTTTCTAAATGCTACTTTATCGCCATGATCTTGTAAAGAAATATGCCCTGACTTTGATTTTCCAAAGTTAGGCAAATCCTTAAACTTGCTTTTAGCAATCATGGCGTACCAAGCATCGTCCCAAAGTTTAGTTTCCACCACTTTTACATCGTTAAGCCAATGCTGTAAAACACTGTCTTTTACAACAATTCGCACAGCGTTCCATTCGCCAGCAGGTTTTACTGTTTCCTGACTACAAGCAATCAAGTCGTACAAATCACCTGCACGATGCGTATTAATTTTAGCATCAGGATGACAAGCATTGTCTAGCACTTGCATTTCAGGACCTGTATGCCAAACGTTGCGATACTCGTCGGATTCTTGCACAAAATACATAATCCCACTATTGCCACAAGGAGCAATTTTCCATTCCAATCTCAGTTCAAAATCGCTAAAAGTTTGCGTTGTGATGATGTCGCCACCGTCTTTTAAGGTAGGGTCAAAAGTGAGTGCGCCTTCTTCCACTATCCACGATTTTCCGATGCGGTCGGTTTTGAATTTACGCCATCCTTCTGTGGTTTTTCCATCAAAAAGCAATTTCCAACCTTCCGCTTTTTCTTGCTTAGTCAATTGATTTTGTCCTTTTGCAGTTGTGTTAGCGTTCTTGCTGCTATTACAGGCTGAAAGCATGAACAATGCTACGATGAATAATAAAATTCGCATATTTAATTGATGTTTAATTATTATAATTAATCTGAATAGCTTTAGCCTAAAGTTCTCTAATCCAAATATTTCTAAAACTCAGCAAATCGCCATGATCTTGTAGGATAATTGGTCCGTTGCCATGCGCTTTGTTTTCTGGCAAACCAATGTAAGGCGTTGTGCCGAGTATTTCTGTATTGTTTTGTACCAAAACACCATTGTGTATCACAGTTATTCTAGCTGATTCCATTTTGATACCATCTTTATTGAACTTAGGTGCTTTATAGACAATATCATAAGTTTGCCATTCACCAGGAGGACGACAAGCATTGACTAAAGGCATACTTTGTTTGTAAATAGCGGCAGCCTGACCATTGGAATAGGTTCTGTTGTTGTAGCTATCCAAAAGTTGTACTTCGTAAATTCCTTGCAAAAAAACACCACTATTACCCCTACCCTGCCCTTCGCCTTTGACTACCACAGGTGTCCGAAATTCTAAATGCAACTGCACATCGCCAAAAGTGCGTTTGGTTTTAATGTCGCCTGTTTTTGGTGTTACGGTCATTGCACCTTGACTATCCAAAGTCCATTTTACAGATGAGCCATCGGCGTGTGTCCATTCATCAGTGCTTTTACCATCAAAAAGCACAATAGCATCCGAAGGAGCTGCCGTACCTTCACCTGGTGTTACCTTTCTTGGCACTGGTGACCACACCTCTGTGGCAGTAGGGTCAGTAATCTGTACTCGACTTTGAGCGTTCAGCCCACTGATAGAAAAAAGTAGAGAAAATATAGTTAAGCGAATTAATTTCATCATTTTATATTTTTTGTTGGTATAAATCATTTAACATCTCAAAAATTAGGAATTTTACTAATTGTCCAAGCAATGACTAAAGTTCTCTAAGCCAAATATTTCTGAATCTCACTTTATCGCCATGATCTTGCAGAATTAGTGGCATTTTAGGAGGATGTGCCACATAATAAGGTGGTCCGATATAAATAGTTGGTCCCTTGAGTTCCGTATTGTTTTGGATTAATACACCATTATGAAACACAGTAATCGTAGCTGTTTTTGTTAATTTACCATCGCTATCAAATCGCGGCGCATTAAAAATGATGTCGTATTTTTGCCAAGTATCAGGAGGCAAGGAAGCATTGACTAAAGGAATAGCTTGTTTATACAAAGCACCTGCCTGACCGTTTGGATATGTTTTATTATCGTAGGAATTAAGCACTTGCACTTCATAAAGCCCCATCAAAAACACGCCGCTATTGCTGTAAAACTGCCCTTCTTTGCCTTCATCCTTTGGCGAAAGCCATTCAATATGCAACTGCACATCGCCGAAATGTTGCTTCGTTTCAATCGCTCCCCCACCCGGCTTGACAATCATTTCACCGTTCTCGACTATCCATTCTGGGGCACTAAATTCTGGATAGTTTATTTTTGCAGTTAAAATTTCTGCAGTTTCCTGCATCGTTCCGCCATAAGCGTATTTTGGCTTGTGCCATTTGGATAAGTCCTTACCATCGAACAAAATAATAGCATCTGATGGCGCTGCCGTTAAGGTATTGCCTGGTGTAACCACAGATGGCTCTGGATACCACACCTCTGTTAGTTTTGGATCTTTTACTTGGCAAAAAGCAAGATTATTGGCAAATACAACCATTACCAATAAACATAAGCACTTGTTTATCATCTCTTTTCGTATTTTATTACTCAAAAACCAAAACAAAATAATGCTTCTTAGCATAAATATCTACTTTTTTATTGTTTTGTTTTCACAAAAAAAGAAATAGAAACCATAAATTGTGTAATTATTTAACTTGAAATTAGAAATTATACCCAAGATGAAAAATATTACTGTTGTAGGCGCTGGTGCAATGGGCAATGGAATTGCACACGTATTTGCTATGAATGGTTACCAAGTAAACTTAGTGGACATTTCTCAGGAAGCACTGGATAAGGCATTAGCAACCATTAGTAAGAATTTAGATCGCATGCTGCGCAAGTCTAAAATTACAGAGCAAGATAAATCCAACACTTTAAACAATATTCAAGCAGAAACTGCCATCAAAAAAGGAGTGGCTAACGCTGATTTGGTCGTGGAAGCCGCTACCGAAAATGTGGATATTAAATTACAGATATTCAAAACGTTGGATGAATACGCACCTGCTCACACCATATTAGCAACCAATACATCGTCTATTTCTATTACCAAAATTGCTGCTGTTACTAAACGCCCTGAGAAAGTAATTGGCATGCACTTTATGAACCCCGTGCCTGTAATGAAGTTGGTAGAAGTAATTAAAGGCTATGCTACCGCTCCAGAAGTGTTGGAAACAGTGATGAATACTGCTCGAAGATTAGATAAGATTCCCGTTGAAGTAAATGATTATCCGGGTTTTGTTGCGAATAGAATATTGCTTCCTATGATTAACGAAGCCATTTATAGCCTACACGAAGGCGTGGCTGGCGTAAAAGAAATTGATACCGTAATGAAACTCGGCATGGCACACCCTATGGGACCTTTACAACTAGCTGATTTCATTGGGCTAGACGTTTGTTTGTCTATTTTAAAAGTTTTGCATGATGGTTTTGGTCAGCCTAAATATGCACCATGTCCGCTTTTGGTCAATATGGTAACAGCCAAACGGCTAGGGCAAAAATCAGGCGAGGGTTTTTATGATTACAAATCTACGCCAGAGGGTGAAGATTTGATAGTATCCAGATTTTTCAAACGTTAAAAACAAAGGCTATAATTTTCATACTTAAGTTTAATCATTTTAAAAATTATAGCCTTCTATGTGCCTTTAACCTTGCTTATTGTACTTATGACAATAAATATGGTTTTCTATATTTTTTGCGGAGCAATTTATTTGCTGCTTTGTTATTCTCAAATTTTTCTTTCTCAGGATTCCAAGTCAGTGGTTGCCCAAGCTGATAAGCAATATTAGCAATATTGCAAATACTAGCACTGCGATGTCCAGTTTCTACATCACAAATTGGGCGGGTACGCTTACGAATAGCAGTAATCCAGTCTTGATAATGATTATCGCTGTAATAGACTCGTTTTTCGTTTTCGCCAATCGTTTTTTCTACCAGCCCATTAACATCACTTTCCAAAAATTCACGACTTACCTCAATTTTCCCTTTTGTACCATTAAATTGTACCGCCCAACCTCTACCAAAATCCTCGTGTATCATTTCTATTCCGTTAGCATACACCATTTTAAGTCCTCTTACTGCCTTGCGGTCAGTAGGCGGTATCCACTGCACAGGTCCGCTATTGTCCATGCCCAATCCCCATTGTGCGATGTCAAACATATGTGTTCCCCAGTCGGAAAGAATGCCATTTCCAAATTCTTTATAATGTCGCCAAAGTGGCCAAAACTTCTTTTCTTGCTCAAGATTAGGTGCTAAGATATGATTATAATTCACCATTGGCGCAGGACCTATCCATTTATCCCAATCCAAACTCGACGGGCGTTCTTCTAAGGGTTGGTCGTATGATTTGGCGGGGTCGCCTACATTTACCTTCACCGTTTTGATGTCGCCAATGTACCCATTTTGCACTAACTCCACCGCATGTCTGAACTTTTGCCAAGAACGTTGCATGCTACCAGTCTGAAAAACACGCCGATATTTTCTAGTTGCTTCGACCATTTTTCTTCCTTCCTCTACGGTATGTGCCATTGGCTTCTCGCAATATACATCCTTACCTGTTTTCATGGCAGCTATGGCAATAATGGCGTGCCAATGGTCAGGAGTGGCAATCACTACTGCATCAATGTCTTTGCGGTCGAGCAATACTTCGTACTCTTTGTAGGCGTCACAACCCTTATAATCCGCTATTTGATTGACATTGGCATAATGCTCATTTACCATATTTCGAAAACGCAGCGTTTTTGAGACGTCCACATCACAAGCTGCTACCATCTGAACGCCTTGTGTCTCCGTCATCAAACGTTTACCAAGACCTCCACTTTGTTTACCACAACCAATAAAACCTACTGTGATGCGGTCGCTGGGCGGTACAGCACCACCTCTACCCAATACATAATTAGGTAAAATGACGATACCTAAGCCAGCAATAACTGTTTGTTTTAAGAATTTTCTTCTTGAATTGTCTTGCTTAAGAAATGTTTGTTTCATTTCGATGTTCGTTTTGTTAATTTTTAAAGTAAGATAACACAATAAATCTATTCAGTTAAGAGCTTGTTTAAAAATTTTCTTTAAGTGAAAATCAATAGTTTGTGGTTCTGACAATAGGAAGGCGAGGGAATTTAGCGGGCTAAATGACTAAGCCTTACTGAAGTCAGGTTCATAAAATATTGGTTTTCAGTAATTA
>CALDYY010000042.1 GCA_937944245.1 uncultured Saprospiraceae bacterium
ACAGAAAGCGAATTGAACAACGACTACATGGCAATCGAAAGAAGCCAAGATGGTCAGAAGTTCTTTGAAATCGGTAAAGTAAAAGGTGCAGGTACTACGGTAGAAGCACAAACCTATAGCTTTTTGGACGAGGCACCAAAAGCAGGCGTAAACTACTACCGCATCCGTCAAGTGGATTTCGATGGCACTGTAGAATACCACAAGGTGGTAGCCGTAAGCATCAAAGGTGGCAACAGCACAAATGTATATCCTACTTTGGTAACAACAGAGGTGAACGTGGTGCTAGAAGGTACAGCGAACATTAGCATCATGGACATCACAGGTCGCATGGTGAAGCAAGTAAAAGGTGCTGACTTCACAACGATTGATGTAGCGGACTTAGCAGCAGGTACTTACTTCTTAATGATTGAAAACAACAACGCAAGAGAAGCAGTGCGTTTTGTAAAGCGATAAGCAAATAAACACAAAGAATTTTTTAGGGATTTAGAAACTAGTATTTTGATGCCATCTTCTGTTGAGGATGGCATTTTTTATTTGTTCGATATTTGGTGCTTGGTTTTAGGTGCTTGGTGCTTGGTGTCTAAAACTAGATACTTATCTTATTGCCGTAATTGTTTAGTGAGGCTTTCATTTGAAGTGAAAGCCTCGCTAAAGGACAACACTAAACATTGGATACCTAACACCGAAAACCGTTTTGGGCTTGTAGTTGTTACTTTCAAATAAAACAAATTATGATTGCTTATGATGACTAGTAAATTGAATCCATTACAACTGGAATTATTGACTTTGTTTGCGGATGCAACGACAGAGGAAGAACTAAAGGACATCAAGCATTTATTGAGTTTGTACTATGCAGAAAAAGCCATAGCTGCGGCAGATCAAGTTTGGGAAGAAAGGCAACTTTCTAATGACGTGATGCACCAGTGGATGAAGCAAAAAATGCGAGTGCCTTATCTTTCGCAAATCGCTCATCTGAGTAAAAAGGAAACGAAATGATGGTTATTTTAGACACCAATGTGCTACTTGTTTCTATATCTTCTAAATCAGAGAGCCATCCAATATTTGCTTCTTTAATGCAAGGTCAATATTTGCTTGCTGTTACTACTGATATCTTGTTGGAGTATGAAGAAAAAATTGAACAGCATATGGGAAAACAAGTAGCTGAAAATGCACTGAAAGCACTATTGAGGTCTCCTTATGTGATAAAAATTCCAATCTATTATTTTTGGCAACTTATCAGTAAAGACCCTGATGACAACAAATTTGTGGATTGCACTATCGCTGCAAATGCTGATTATTTAGTAACTGATGACAAAGACTTTAATGTGCTTCACTTGACTGATTTTCCTCAAATCCCCTTATTATCAAAAGCTGATTTTTTGAAACTGCTAGAACAACTACTCCATGAATGAACTTTAGGGCATTCTTCCGCACTTTCTTCCCCTTTGTTTTTTTGTAAACACGCTTTAGCACGTTCCTATTGAAGAAATAGTTTGTAAAGATTTTAGTGAGGGTTTCACTTCAAGTGAAACCCTCACTAAAGGACAACACCTAAATGCTCTAAAACCAAAGAAAGATTGAGTTGTTATCTTTTAACAACAACAATTCATGGAAGCCTTGATACTCAAATCAATAGATAGCTTTACGGACGAACAATTCTTTGAGTTTTGTCGTGTGAACGATGGCTTGCACATTGAGCGAGACGCATCGGGAAATATCATCATCATGGAACCAACAGGAGGAGAAACTGGAAATTTTAATGCAGACCTTATCACGGAATTAGGGTCTTGGAATAGAACAGAAAAACAAGGCAAGGTATTTGATTCGAGTACAGGCTTTACATTGCCCGATAATTCTGTTCGCTCGCCCGACACGACTTGGATTGCATTGGAACGCTGGCAGACTTTGCCTTTGGAAGAGCGCAAGCGATTTGCCCACATTTCGCCCGACTTTGTCCTCGAAATTCGCTCTGAAAATGACAATCTCGCTGCTTTGCAGCAAAAGATGGCGCACTATATTCAAAATCAGGTGCGCCTAGCATGGCTGATTGACCCAACTGAGCAACAAGTGTTTATCTATCGTTTGGATGGCAGCGTAACGCATGTACCTAACTTCGATACGCCCCTTTCGGGCGAAGATGTACTGGTTGGTTTTGAATTGCGCTTGAAGGAGTTGATGGAATAGGTAACTTGATGAAATGTTACAGAAGGTGTAAATCGGTTGTGTTTTATTGAAAAGACTTTGTCCAATTCTCTATTTTTATGCCTTCGATCCGTTCAAAATGGCGTTCGTTATTTGTAACTAATGTATATCCATTTGCTAAGGCAGCACATCCGATGAGTAAATCAAATTCATCTATGGGCGTACCCAACCTTTTGAGGCGTGCTTTCTCTTCTGTATAAAAGTCAAGAGTATCAAAAATGGGAATGATAGCAACAGAGCGGATAAAGTTGAATGTCATCTGTTTGTTTGCCTCTTTGAATTTTCCTTCAGGTGCATTAGCTATTCCAAATTTAAGTTCTCCTACGGTAATTTCAGAGATGAAAATATTGCTAAAACCGACTATTTTTATTTTTTCAGCTAAGTTATATTTTCCTTTAAGATAGAAAACAGCTACATCAGTGTCCAAGACGTACTTCATTCTTCTACACTTCTTTTGCGAAAGGTTCTACTTGATTTTATTTGTGTTATTAACTCTTCCGCACTTTCTTCCCCTTGATAAGCTCCAAAGCAACTAAAGAACAGTGCTTCTTTTTGCTGTTTTTCTTCCAATATAGTATCGCTAATTCTATGAATGAGTAACAGTTTACTTTTATCATCCCAATATTGAAGCCACCTGATGATGTTGTTAATAGCTGTTGTTTCTACCACGTTATGATGCGTTTTATTGACTGATTTATAACACATTAAATGATATTTAGTTGTTTGATAAAACTAGATATTAAATCCTAAAGAAAGATTGAACACGCATATCTAACTTCGATACGCCCCTTTCGGGCGAAGATGTACTGCTTGGTTTTGAATTGCGTTTGAAGGAGTTAATGGAATAGAAAAGTGCAGAAGCTCGCATTAGAAGACGGCAACTTACTGTGTTGAATAATTGTTAATTAAAAAAAGAAAAAAAATGACGGTAACTTATGCTGAGTGGCTCAATGAATTTTTACCAAGTTTGTCTTCCCTTAAACGACATGAAAAGCTTTTTTTAATACAGTATTTTGCTTCAGATTTGGCAAGGGAAGAAACACAGTTGTTACAAGCAAATATGGAATATCCTGTATGGTCGCCCTACGATGCTACAGGTGCTGCGGATACTTTAATGAACACTTTAAATCAAAATGATGCAGCCTAAGCGGTTTCCCTACTTGCAGATGCAAAATCAATTGGGGGAGTCTGGTTTTTTTCCCTTGTTACCTATTTATCTAACCTCGAACAGTAAAACAATTCAAGTTTTAGGGCTATTAGATAGCGGTTCAACAGTCAATGTACTCCCTTATCAAATAGGAATTGATCTTGGATTAGTCCGGGAGGAATACCAAATACCTATTTCTTTAACAGGTAATCTATCTTCTGTTAAAGCTAAAGCTATCTTACTTGAAGGTAAAGTAGATGAATTTCCTGTCCGCCGATTAGCTTTTGGATGGACTAAATCAGATAACATACCATTATTGTTAGGACAGACAAATTTTTTCATGGAATTCAATGTTTTCTTTTTTCGTTCTCAACTTGCATTTGAAGTTTGCCCTAAATGATAAATTAAGTTTTTGCCAATAATTGTAAATGTCGTCAAAAAAAAATCAAACTTTTAGGTCACAAAAGGGTACACAAATCAACTTTTTTTCTAATTTAACAGCATGAAATAAAACCCATTTTGCGCATGTTGAATTGGAGGCTCTATCCTTTTGTACGCTTAACTATTCCATTTATACTTGGTATTGTGGCTGCCAATTATGAACTGCTTTCTAGTTCAGCTACTATTGTGTTAACAATTTTAGCAGGTGTATCTTGCCTTTTCATGGCATTTCAAAGAGACTTACGACCTAACTGGTTGTTTGGTTTAGGAATAAGCGTATTTCTATTTTGTGTTGGTGCGCTCCGATTTGAACAACAAAACGATTTAAAATCGGTAGCCCATTTCTCCAACATGGAGAAAATGCCACAACAAATAGTAGGCTGGGTTGCCAATAGACCAGAGCACAAGAAATGGACGAAATTTCAACTTAATGTGACGCAAGGCAATGTTGATGATGAAAACTGGCTCGATTGCGACGGTAATTTATTGGTCTATTTGGAAGTTGATGAACGAAGCAAATCGCTTAAATATGGGGATGTGATTTGGCTGGAGGCGTTTGTTCAGGAAATTCCTGATAATAAAAATCCTTATACTTTCGATTATAAAAAGTATCTGTATTATAAAAATCTTCATCATCAGACTTTTATTAGAAACAACCAATGGACCATATTAGAAGCTAAAGCAGGTTCATGGATGTGGAAGCAACTATATGCTCATCAATCGAATTTACTAAACATACTTCGACAATATCTTACTACGGAAGCCTCTTTTGCCATTGGTGCTTCCCTTATTCTGGGTTATAGAAATGAGCTTTCAGAGGAAGTGCGCAAAGCCTACGTGGATGCTGGTGCGATACATGTTTTAGCGGTTTCTGGTTTACATGTTGGTATCGTATATTTCTTAATCAGTTGGCTATTAAAAATTATTCCCTTCGGCAATCGCTGGATTAAAGTGGTATGCTCTTTATTTGGTATTTGGCTCTTTGCTTTATTAACAGGGGCTTCACCTTCGGTGCTGCGCGCTGCCACCATGTTTTCGTTTATTATCGTAGGGCAGTATTTACATCGGGGCGGGAATGTATATAATAATTTAGCCGCTGCTGCATTCTGTACGCTTTTAGTAAATCCCTATTTATTATTGGATGTAGGTTTTCAATTATCTTACTTGGCAGTATTTGGTATTGTCTTTTTCCAACCTAAAATCTATACCCTTATTGATGTTCAAGATAAAGGCATTATAGATTATTTTTGGCAGATTCTCACTGTTTCTATTGCTGCACAAATGTTAGTAACACCGATTTCATTATATTATTTTCATCAATTTCCTACTTATTTTTGGCTATCAAGCCTTGTTGTTATTCCTGCTGCTGCTTTTATATTATCTTTTGGTTTGGCTTTGTTTGCAGTTGCTGTTATTCCTTTTTTAAATACTATTTTAGGAAATGGACTTAATGGTATCATAAGTCTGGTCAATCAGTTTATCTTTTTTATACAGGATTTACCAAGTGGTAAAATTACAAATGTTTGGCTGGCAACCCATGAACTGCTTGTATTATATGCTGCTATTGCTGCTGTGATGATCGCTTTAGAAAGCAAACAATATAAAAATTGGTTAATTGCTTTAGCCTGCTTTGCTCTATTTTTAATTAGTCGAGCCGTCGAGAAAACAATAAATTATATTGAACCTCAAATCGTGTTATACGATGCAAGAAAGCATAGTATTATAGATTTTTTCGATGGAAAAATGGCTTACACTATCCAATCTTCGGATACTATTATAGATTTAACTTACACCGCCCAGCCTTATCGCTCAAAGATGAAGCCTAAAAATTGGATAAGTATAAATGCAAACGAAGATACAATAACAGATAATTGGATGAAAAGAGGATCGTTTATCCAATTTTATAATCAAAAAATGGTGGTACTTGCTGATAATAACTGGGCGATACCAGATACTACAATAAAAGTAGATTATATTATTCTAACAGGAAATAAAAAAATTCCTTTAGAGAAAATCAAACAAGCCTTCGATTTTGAATGGATTGTAGCGGATGCTACTAATCATTGGAAAACAATACAAAACCTAAAATTGGCTTGTGAGGAATCACAAACCAATTTTTATGACCTTTCCCAACAAGGTGCTTTCGTGGTCAAGCAAAAAGCATTTCTAAAGCAGTAAGTTCTAAATTTTGGGCTTAACTTTTTCCTTTGCCACGAGGATGATACATCAAAATGGTCTCGCGTAAGTATTCCTTATCTATGTGTGCATAAACTTCTGTTGTGGCAATGGATTCATGCCCAAGCATATCCTGCACAGCGCGCATGTCGGCACCACCTTCTATAAGATGCGTTGCAAAAGAATGTCTAAATGTATGTGGACTTATATTTTTGGTAATGCCTGCCCTCTGCACGGCTTCTTTCACAATTTTAAACACCATTACTCTAGTCAAATAAGTCCCTCTGTGGTTCAGAAAGAGAATATTTTCTGAGTCCTTCTTTACGTTGTGCTGTTTTTTACGTGCTTCCTTGATGTATTTTTTAATATGTTTACTAGCGACTTCACCTATTGGAACAATTCGCTCCTTATTATTTTTTCCAATTACTTTAATGTAGCTATTGTCCAACATCAAATTAGAGAGTTTTAACTCCGTTAACTCGCTGACACGTAAGCCACAAGCGTAAAGCGTTTCTAGCATAGCGCGATTGCGCAAACCGTGATCGCTGCTCAAGTCAACGCTATCCAATACTTTTTGCATCTCCTCAATAGAAAGTACCTCTGGAATTTTTCGTTCTGTTCGTGGGCGCTTTAGAAATGTTGTTGGGTCAAAGTCAATGGTATCTTCTAATAACATGAACTTGTAAAAAGCTCTAACCCCTGATATGATGCGTGTTTGAGAGTTAGTTCCCAAGCCTGATGCGGCTACCCATTTGATAAATTGGTCGAGATGGTCTTTCTTTACCTCTTCTGGGCGAAGATTCAATTGCTTGTATCTGAAAAAATCCAATAGCTTACGCACATCGCGCAAGTAAGCATCTACGGTGTTTTCAGAAAAAGATCGCTCTAATGTTAGATAAGAGCGGTAATCATTGAGTGGTTGGGTCCAGTAATCCAAATCCTTTGATTTGAGTGCGTTAGAAAATATTTTTTTTTACACTGAGGTAACGTACATTTTACACAAAATAAAATAGTTTTGTTTAAAAATCAAAGTTTATTGTACGATAACTGTTAAAATTTTAACAAAATACCATTTAAAGAGGCATAACTTGAAATTTTATCTTGGCTTTTCACTTCTAATTAAGTAGAATATTTTTCGCTCGATTCAAGTTAACATTTATTGTTTACCGTTGCACAAGTGCTTTAGTTATTGTTTTCTAGCGGTTTTCCATAATCTATTTTGCATTTGAAATAACCTTTTAAGTCGGTTGGTGTAGCCCATATTTCATTTTGTTAAAAAAAAATTAGTAAAATATTTGCAAGTATATAAATATCTATATACATTAGCGTTATGATTTATTTAAACATAAACAATAAACAGATGATTTTACAAAAACATTTACGAACAATGAGCTTTATAATAGTCATTTGTGCTTTTGCACAAGGCTTAATAGCTCAGGACAACAAAGAGGTGGATCATAGCTACAAGCCGCTCACACTCAAGTTGAGCGACGACGGCAATAAGTATGTTCGACTCATCATGTGGCATCAGATTTGGGCAGAAACCAATAACCTAGATGTGGAAAATGCCAAAACAACAATTACTCCTAGTATTAGACGCTCTCGTTTTTTGGCGTACAGTCAGATTTCGCCTCGTTTTTTGATTTTGACCCACATAGGATTAAACAACTTTAATCCTAACAACATGACTTCTTTAGGCAACAATGGCGATTCGCCACAGTATTTCCTACATGATGCTTGGGTAGAGTTCAAAGTTAACCCTGGTTTGTACCTGGGTGGGGGCTTGCACTATTGGAATGGCTTGACACGTCTAGCCAGCGCGAGCACTTTGAATTTTATGACTTTAGATCAAGCTAGACCTTTTGGACATTGGCATTCTTTGGGATATAGCGATCAATTTGCTCGACATTTAGGCTTTTATGCGAAAGGAGATATTGGTAAAATTGATTATAGAGTATCCATCAACCAGCCAGGTGCTAATCCGATAGCTAATGGAACGAGTTTTGCTAAATCCAGTCCTATTGTGTATAATGGTGCATACATCAATGATAAGGAGAATCAACCGACAGGAAGAACGATTGTACAAGGCTACTTCCGCTATAATTTTTGGGACATGGAATCGCATAAATTACCTTTTGAAGTAGGGACTCATCTTGGTAGTAAAAAAGTATTGGGAATAGGGGCAGGTTTTTTCTCTCACCCAAATGGTGCTTATAATACAGTAACTGAACAGCATGTGGATGTGAATCACGTGGCAATAGATGGCTTTTTGGATATGCCGACTTCGGATGGCAAAGGGGCCGTCAATGCTTATGTTTCCTACACGAAGTTTAATTTTGGTGAAGATTATCTTGGTCGTTGGGCGGGTACTGGAGATAATGTGTATGGGCATCTAGGGTACTATATTAAATCAGCTAAACTCATGCCTTATGTAGCTGTACAATACGGTGATTATAATGGTCATAATAACGCTGAAAATAATCACATCATCATGAGTTCCATTAATGCGGGTATCAACTATTACGTTCAGGGGCATAACGCAAAATTGACTTTGGAATGGCATAAAATTAACAATGACTTGAACAACGGAAGCGATATTTCGCAAATTCGTTTTCAGGCACATGTTTTCTTATAGCAAATTTTTTAATTATTAAGTATTTATTATACAAACTAAAACGATAAACTTATGTCAAGTAAAAATCTTCAAGAGTATTGGAAAAAGAACCTGCGTTTATTGACCATACTGTTATTTATCTGGTTCTTAGTATCTTATGGATTTGGAATTATTCTGGTAGAACCGCTCAATGCTATTCGCTTAGGTGGATTTAAGCTAGGTTTCTGGTTTGCACAGCAAGGGGCTATTTATGTGTTTATTGTACTCATCTTCGTTTACATGAGTCGCATGAACAAATTAGATAGAGAGTACGACGTGGATGAAAAATAGAGGATTAAACAAACACAAACAAGACATTTTATTTTTCAATCAAAAAAATTAAAAAATCATGAGTGTTCAACTTTGGACTTTAATTATAGTGGGTATCACTTTTTCAATTTACATAGGTATTGCTATTTGGGCTAGAGCAGCCTCTACATCAGAGTTTTATGTGGCAGGTGGTGGTGTGCCACCCATTCTCAATGGGATGGCAACAGCAGCCGACTGGATGTCGGCGGCATCTTTTCTTTCGATGGCAGGCTTAATTTCTTTTATGGGTTATCAAGGTGCACAATATTTACTAGGTTGGACAGGGGGCTACGTGTTACTCGCCCTGCTGCTTGCACCTTACCTGAGGAAATTTGGTAAATTCACTGTTCCGGATTTCATTGGCGAACGCTATTATTCTAGCACCGCTCGCCAAGTAGCAGCTATTTGTGCACTTTTCGTTTCTTTCACCTACGTTGTTGGTCAGATGAAAGGGGTAGGGGTAGCATTTTCTCGCTTTTTAGAGGTTTCCTTTGAGTGGGGCATAATTATTGGTGTTGGTATTGTTTTCTTTTATGCCGTATTGGGTGGAATGAAAGGAATTACTTACACACAAGTAGCTCAGTATTGCGTATTGATTTTTGCTTATTTAGTGCCTGCTATTTTCATTTCTCTTATCATGGTAGGCAATCCAATTCCACAATTAGGCTTAGGTGGTAATTTAGCGGATGGCACACCACTTTTAGTTGCTTTGGATAAACTTACTGTTGATTTAGGTTTTAGCGAATACACCACGTCGCATAAAGGCAAAATGGATTTATTCTTTGTGACGGCTGCTTTAATGTTGGGCACTGCTGGATTGCCCCACGTTATCGTGCGCTTCTTCACTGTGCCTAAAGTATCAGATGCGCGTAAATCAGCGGGTTGGGCATTGATATTTATTGCTATTCTTTACACCACAGCACCAGCTATTGCTGCTTTTGCACGCACCAATTTGATTAATACAGTAACTAATTCTTCTTATACTGAGCTACCTAGTTGGTTTTCTAAATGGGAAAATACAGGTCTATTAGCTTGGAATGATAAAGATGGAGATGGCAAAATTAAATATCTTGCAGGTGAAGCGTTTCAAGGTAAACCAGCATTTGCCGTAGATGGTAAGAGAGGAACTTTTGGCGAGCGAGTTGTAACTAATCCTAATCCTAATACAGAGAATGAATTGTATGTGGATAATGATATTATTGTACTAGCTAATCCAGAAATTGCAAAACTTCCTAATTGGGTCATTGCACTTGTAGTAGCTGGTGCTTTAGCAGCAGCACTCTCCACTGCAGCGGGTTTATTGTTGGTTATTTCTTCTTCCATTTCTCATGATATTTTGAAAAAGCAATTAATGCCTAATATCTCTGAAAAGAATGAATTGTTGGCTGCTCGCATTGCAATTGGTGTAGCAGTAGTGTTAGCGGGGTATGCAGGCACACTCAATTTAGGCTTTGTAGCACAGGTAGTTGCTTTTGCTTTTGGTTTGGCAGCAGCATCGTTCTTCCCTGCTATTATTATGGGGATTTTCTCTAAGCGTATGAACATGCAAGGTGCTATCGCTGGTATGATAACAGGTATTGTTTTCACAGCGGCCTACATTATTTATTTCAAATTCATGGGCGGTACAAAAGATCAATATATTTTGGGTATTTCTCCTGAAGGTATCGGTACGTTAGGTATGATTCTCAATTTTATTGTGGCAGCAGTTGTTTCTGCCATCACGCCTGCGCCACCAGTAAGAATACAGGAATTGGTAGAGAATATAAGAATCCCAAGAGGAGCTGGCGAAGCGGTAGGGCACTAAATAGATTCTAAATTTTAAAACAAACAAAAAACTGCTAGAGATAGATACTCTAAATCGTTAAACATTTAGAGTATCTATCTCTAGCAACATTATCTCATATGTAAAACATTCACCACCATGATAAAATGGCAATTACATCCTTTTGCTTCTGATATATTTATAACAGTTTATTTGCTTGCCACTTTAGCAATTCGATTTTATTTAGAGCCACAGCTACAAAGTCATCCAATGGCTTCTATCGGTGTGGGGGCATTTGCGTTATTTTTCTTATGGGCATTAATAAAAGGTGGTTTTCTGAATCCTAACTACTTCGGATTACTAGCTTCCAACAAGAAAAAAGTAGCAAATAAATAGAAATATGTTTCGCTTTTTCCATTCAAATCAACCTAGCATGTCAGGTGATAGAAACGCAAGCCGATTGCTCATTTTTGCTATGGCAATCATTTTTTTTGGACTTCCTTTGTTAGGACTATTGGATAGCAAGACATCTTCCAGTGGTATTCCCGCTGCATATGTATATTTTTTTATTATCTGGGCAATTATTATCTTGTTAACGTTTTTGATAAATCTTAGGAATAGGTAAAAGAGTTGTTTATTGTGTGTTATCTGCTTAACTGAAAGATTGAGGCGGCTTTTTGGTTTATAACTTAGTGAATAAATGAGTGTTTGGATAATCATTTTTGCATTTCTACTGTACATGCTTTTGCTCTCTGGCATTGCATTGTGGTCAGATGCGCAAGCGACCAAAGGCAATAAGCTCACCACTCATCCTGTTGTGTATTCACTTTCTCTAGCCGTTTACTGTACCGCTTGGACTTACTATGGCAGCGTGGGAAGAGCCGCTACTTCTGGATTTGATTTTTTAGCCATCTACATCGGACCTGCTATTTTTGCCCCCATTTGGATGATTGTACTCCGAAAGATAATCTACATTTCTAAGGCTCAGCGAATTACATCAGTTGCGGATTTTATTTCCTCTCGCTATGGCAAAAGCACTACACTTGGCATTATTGCTGCATTAATTGCGGTTATTAGCATCATTCCCTATATTTCTATTCAACTTAAAGCCATAGCTGCGGGGTTTGACATTCTTATTCAGTCCTCCCATTTGGAGGCTACTAATATTCCATTCTATCTGGATGCAGCTTTCTATATTGCTGTGGTGCTTACCATTTTTACAATTTGGTTTGGTACAAGCAAACTTGACCCTAACGAAAGCCACGAAGGGCTGGTCGCTGCTATTGCTTTTGAATCCGTTGTGAAGCTAGTTGCGTTTTTAAGTGTAGGTTTATTTGTAACTTATAGTGTTTTCAATGGCTTTACCGATTTGTTTAAGCAGGCTAGTGCGGTGGATAAAATACAGCAACTGTTTATCATAAAATCTTCTACATCTGGTACTTGGGAATGGATTTGGATGACTATTATTTCCATGTCTGCCATTATTCTCTTACCGCGCCAATTTCATATGGCAGTAGTAGAAAATAATAACCCAAATGCAGTAAGAACTGCCTCATGGCTTTTCCCGCTTTATCTGTTACTCATCAATATATTTGTCATTCCGATTGCCATAGGAGGCTTACTTATTCTAAAAGATACTGGTATTGAGCCAGATACTTATGTGTTAAGTCTGCCACTCTCCTTTGGAAAAGATTATTTAGCCCTTTTTGTTGCTATTGGCGGCTTTTCGGCGGCTACAAGCATGGTCATTGTCGCTGTTATTGCCTTGAGTATTATGATAAGTAACAATATTATGGTGCCACTATTACTGTCGTCCTACACGATGCGCAGCGAAAAAGTTGTCAATCTTTCCAACCGCTTGTTAGGCATCAGAAGACTAAGTATTGTCGTGGTACTCTTGCTGGCTTATGGTTTTTTTAAAGCAGTATCTTTACAATATGCCTTAGTGTCTATTGGTCTGATTTCTTTCACAGGAATTGCCCAGTTTATGCCCATTGTCATCGGAGGACTTTACTGGAAGCGTGCCACTAAGGCAGGTGCTATCGCAGGACTATCCATTGGAATACTTGTCTGGGCATTCACCCTGCCGTTACCTACACTTGTGGAATCGGGTAACATTAGCGGAAGTTTAATGAGCAAAGGACTTTGGGGAATTTCATGGCTTCGTCCCTACGCTCTTTTTGGCTTGGAGGGCATGGGTCAGATTGCTCACGCCGCTTTTTGGAGTTTACTGTTCAACACGAGTAGCTACATGGTTGTTTCTTTGATGACTAGACCTTCAGCAATAGAACTTACACAAGCTGATTTTTTTGTGGACATCTACAAGTACAAAGATAAAACCATAGAATACGAGTTCTTTAAACGCCGAGCTAAAATTACAGATTTAGTAGGTTTGCTCAATCGCTTTTTGGGAGAAAAGCGCGCTAAAGAACTACTGGAACAATTTGAGATTGACCATCAAATAAAATTATCTAAAATTGAGTCAGCAAGTACCGAATTTATCAATTTTACAGAAACCCATCTAGCAGGTGCTATTGGTGCTGCTTCCGCCAAAGCTATTGTCAGTTCCACTTCTAAGCAAGACCCAATCAAAATGGAAGAAGTCTTTACTATTTTAGACCAGACACAAGAAGTAATTCGATACAGCAAAGCAATGGAGCGCAAATCAAAAGAATTGGAGGACTTAACTTTCCAACTTACTGAAGCCAATAAACAACTCAAAGAACTCGACCGAATGAAGGCAGACTTCATCACTACGGTCACCCATGAAATTCGCACACCACTCACTTCCATTAAAGCACTATCTAAAATACTGTACGATTATCCTCAACTTGAACTCAGTAAACGCCAGGAATACTTGGACATCATAAGCAGCGAAAGCGAACGTCTATCGAGATTGATTAATCAGGTGTTGGATTTAGAAAAAATACAATCCATTACTGATGTAAAAATGGAATTAATTGATTTTAAAGAAGTTGTAAAGGAAATTTGTCATAAGTTTCAACAAATGATAATAGAAAAAAATATTGACTTTACACTTAATTTACCAGAAGAACCATTAAATATGAAAGGCAATAAAGACCGACTAACTCAAGTGGTGGTAAATTTACTTTCCAATGCTATTAAATTTTGTGATTCGGAGCAAGGTAAAATACAACTTACACTCAAAGCCCAACAAGACTATTTTACCCTAAAGATAAAAGACAATGGTAGAGGTGTGCCTAAAGCTATGGAAAGGTATATTTTTGAGCGTTTTACGCAGGTAAGTCATCAACAAGAGGGAAAGCCAAAGGGAAGCGGACTAGGATTGGCAATTACTAAAAGTATTGTTGAACAACATGAAGGCAGGATTTATTTGGAAGATAATCATGGTCAAGGTGCTACTTTCGTCGTACAATTACCAATGTACGTTATGATAGACATCTTAGATAAATCATAAAGTAATTTTTTCGTAACGTAAAAAAAACAAATTTTTTATTCGTTTTTACCATTAAAATATGTAATTTTATACGACAAAGCAAGGAATTAATCATATATCATTTTAGTTAGGATAATGAAGATGAATGTACGAAAAACAGCCGCTAACACAACTGTCTTAATTGTAGATGATGAACCTAGTATTGTCATTGCGGTGGAGTTCTTGCTCCAACAGGAAGGTTATAAGGTACTTAAAGCATTCGACGGTAATGCAGCAATAAAAATAGCGGAGCAACATCAGCCTTCATTGGTCATTTTAGATGTAATGATGCCAGGAATTACTGGTTTTGAAGTTGCTAGAAAAATTAGAGAAAATCCTGATTTGGAAGATACCCGTATTATTTTCCTTACAGCAAAAGGAACGACCGCAGATAAGTTTGAAGGATATGCTAATGGTGCAGAAGCTTATTTGGTAAAACCATTTGACAATCAAGAACTGATGAATAATATTAATGAAATGATAGCCTATGGATAACCCATTTACAGTCAAATAATTATTTTTTTGGTTCGTATAAATATAGAAATCTATATAATTAAATAACTAAACTAAAACAAACGTAAAATGACATTACAAATTAAAACTTTAGCACAATACCAAGAGGTTTATCAACAAAGTATTGAAAATCCTGGTGTATTTTGGGGGGAACAAGCAAATACCTTCACTTGGCGCAAAAATTGGGATAAAGTACTTGAATGGAATTTTATTGAACCTAATGTAAAGTGGTTTATAGGAGGTAAACTCAACATTACAGAGAACTGCTTAGATAGGCATTTGGCAACTAAAGGCGATCAAGTAGCTATTATTTGGGAGCCAAACGACCCTAGCACTTCTACGAAAACCTATACTTACAATCAACTTTATGCAGAAGTTTGTAAGGCTGCTAATGCGCTTAAAGCTATGGGCATTCAGAAAGGCGACCGCGTTTGCTTTTACATGCCTATGGTGCCAGAGTTGGCGATTGGTATATTGGCCTGCGCACGCATAGGTGCAGTACATTCTGTTGTGTTTGCCGGTTTCTCTGCTCAAGCTCTAGCAGATCGTATAAAAGATGCAAGCTGTAAAATGGTTATTTGTTCTGACTACAATAGTAGAGGAGCTAAAAATATACCCGTTAAGCAAGTGGTGGATGAAGCATTGGCAATGGATTGTGATAGCGTAGAAACGGTATTGGTACTTCAAAGCACATTACAACCAATTGATTGGCACGAAGGGCGCGACAAATGGTGGCACGAGCAAGTCAATCCGCAAAGTCCAGTCTGTGAAGCTGAAGAAATGGATAGTGAGGACATGCTTTTCATTCTTTATACTTCTGGCTCAACAGGCAAACCTAAAGGTGTAGTACATACCTGCGGTGGCTACATGGTTTATACTTGCTTCACGTTCAAAAATGTGTTTCAATATAGTGAAGGCGACATTTATTGGTGTACTGCTGATATTGGCTGGATAACAGGGCATTCTTATATTGTTTATGGTCCGCTGTTGGCGGGAGCAACCACAGTAATGTTTGAAGGCGTACCAACTTATCCTGATGCAGGGCGTTTTTGGCAAGTTTGCGAAAAACTTAAAGTAAATCAATTTTACACAGCACCTACTGCCATACGTGCGCTTATGGCACAAGGCGACCACTATGTAGAAAAATATGACTTGAGTTCATTAAAATTGATTGGCTCTGTTGGAGAACCTATCAATGAAGAGGCTTGGAAATGGTATGATGTCAAAGTAGGTAAAGGCAAGTGCCCTATTGTGGATACTTGGTGGCAAACAGAAACCGGAGGTACTATGATAACGCCTTTGCCTGGTATTACAGACACTAAACCTTGTTTTGCTTCCTACCCAATGCCAGGAGTACTGCCTGTGCTTTTAGATACAGAGGGTAATGAAATTCATGGCAATGATGTAGAAGGTTTGCTTTGTATTAAATATCCTTGGCCTTCCATAATTCGTACAACTTATGGCGACCATGAACGCTGCCGTCAAACTTATTTTTCTGCTTTTGAAAATTACTATTTCACTGGTGATGGTGCGCGAAGAGATGAACAAGGTCGCTACCGCATCATTGGTCGTGTGGATGATGTAATCAATGTTTCTGGACACCGCTTAGGAACAGCCGAAGTAGAAAATGCTATCAATGCTCACGAAAACGTAGTAGAATCAGCAGTGGTTGGCTATCCGCACGACATAAAAGGGCAAGGTATTTATGCTTATGTTATTCCAAATGCTTCTATTACGGATGAAGAATCCTTTAGAAAGGAAATATTGGCTGTGGTTACAAGAGAAATTGGACCGATTGCGAAGCCCGACCAAATTCAAATTGTTTCAGGGTTACCTAAAACAAGGTCTGGTAAAATTATGCGCCGCATCTTAAGAAAAGTAGCCTCTGGCGACACCTCCAATTTAGGGGATACTTCTACGCTGCTCAATCCTGAAATTGTAGAAGAAATTATGGAAGGTTCGCTAGTGAACGGTTAATTCAGTTTTGTTAATTCTTCCAGCCTTTTCATAGGTTGGGGGAAGTTTGAGTTGGTTAGTTTGTTGCTCTGCTGCAAGTTCTTGTGTGCAGAGCTTTTGGTATTTTTTTGATGTAAAAAGTAAGAAAAAACATCTAAAATCTAGATAGTTACAACCTAGATTTTAGATGCTCTTGGGGAAAATTAGCCTCCCGAAAAAATTATTTTTTTACCGTCATACTCGTTAATCCACAAACATTGAGCATGTAGTTGTGTAGCTCAGTATTTTTTACAAATGGTTTCAGTAGTTCACTACCCGGACCGAACATAGCCAATTCCACAAAGTCGGAAGTGTGGTTTGTACCCATCCAATGTACATCAATATATTTGCCTTGTAATTTACCTAGTAATTGGAAAGGTGGCATTCCTTTTTCTGGCATAGCGTCTAGTGCTTCTTTTAGCGCCACAGCATCTTCTTGCTTCAAAGCAATCGTTGTGGCTGCTTCATGCACTTCAATAATTTTGCTAGTGGAATCGCCTTTCTTTACTTGACTCAATATCCACTCGTTCGTGTGTTTATAGCGCATCAAGCTATCAAAATTGCCTTTGGTATTGCCGCTATATAGCAACCCTGGATTGGAATTACCGTGGTCAGTAGTGATGATAACTAAGGTGTTTTTATCTGCTTTAGCAAAGTCAATGGCAGTTTTCACAGCGTCGTCAAACTCTAACTGGTCGTAAAGTAAAGCTCCTGCATCATTGGCATGTGCTGCCCAGTCCACTTTCCCCGCTTCCACTTGTAGCACAAATCCTTTCTTATTTTTGGACATGATGTCAATTGCCTTTTTCGTCATTTCTGCTAAGGAAGGAACACTAGCATTTAATGCGGAATCACTTTTTCTATCAACAGCATAAGGCAGACCGTCGTTATAGAAAACACCTAGTATAGGCTTATTCGTTTTAGCATCTAGGTTCATCATTTGCTGTCTGCTTTTCGCTACTTCGTAACCTGCGCTACTGAAGGCGGCAAAAGCATCTGCTTTGTCCTCTCTAGTGCTGGCATCGAAGTATTTCATGCCTCCGCCCATCATTACATCGAATTTCAAGGGCAAGTATTGCATAGCAATCTCTGCTTGGTCGCCTCTTCTAGCATTGGCTACGGAAAAACCTGCCGGCGTAGCATGTGTAATAGGCACAGTGGTTACACAACCAACAGATTTACCTGCTTCTTTGAATTTTTGAAGAATGGGTTTGTTGCTTGTGCCATCAGGGTTGGTATTTAATGCACCATTATTGATGCGTACACCTCCCCCCCATGAACTACTAGCAGCCGCAGAGTCAGTCACCCAAGAATTGGCAGAAGACATATCCATAAGCGCACGGCGCACTAAATTTTGCTCATAAAGTTGCAACCAATGGCTTTGCATGCCGTCCATTCTCTGGCGCAAGATGCTCGCCATAGTTAGTGTGCCTATGCTCATACCATCGCTGACAAGGAAAATGATGTTGGCAGGTCCTTTCCCTTTCCATTTGTCCAACTCAACAGGTTGTGTTGGCTGGTTTGGTACAAATAAATTGTTGGCAACTAAACCTGTACCAATTAAGCCTAAAGAGGCGTTTTGAAAGAAATCACGTCTTTTCATGTCTTGGATTTTAGAAAGCAAAGTTAAGCGCTAACTTACTAGATAAAGAAAAAGATAGGCTAATTCTATGTTAAGAATGCACTTACTCCACTTCTTGCATGGCTTGTACTAAGAACTGCGATAGTGGTCGTGCTGCCAAATAGTGTGCTAACACTTCATCCACTAAATTAGGTTGAAAAAGCAATTCAGATTCTAATTCGCTAAGGAAATAAAACTGTTTTTTGTAAAGGAGCGGTTGTTGTTCGGCAGCAGCCATAAATTCTTTAGGCAATCGCTTATTGACTTCACCGTGAATTTCGCCACCAAATTTTTCTTGAAAAGCAGTTTCGCTCAATAATGCTTCAAACCCAGCTAAATCATAGGCTATGGCTTCTCTAATGCGATACAACTGCTTAGTATCAGGCATATAGACGCCACCGTAAAAGGCTACTTTTTGGTCGTTCAACTCCATGTAAATACCAATGTTGTTGACATCTTGGCGACCACCTCTGCCTACAACTGCGGAAGTAAATTCTTTGTAAGGCGTTTTGTCGCTGCTGAAACGGGTATCTCTGTATATCCGAAAAATACAATCTTTAGGCTTAACACCAATGAGGGGTTCATGCACTTGCATCCTATCTAACACCGTTGCTACGAAGTTTTCCATTGGCTGTTTGACGTGCTGCTCATAGCGAGGTTTATTAGCGTTGAACCATTCTCGGTCATTATGCTCACGCAGCTCAGCAAAAAAGTTACAAAACTCAGGGGTGAAATAAGTCATATGTTAGCTGTTTAATGATATGCTTTTAACGTAGCCATCAAGCGATTGTTTTCTTCCGCTGTACCAACTGTGATGCGCAAACAACCCGCGCAAAGGGGAACTTTAGAGCGATTCCGCACAATGATTTTTTGCTCGACCAAATGGCGATACAAATGGTCAGGGTCATCTACTTTAACTAGCAAAAAATTAGCACTTGATGCAAATACCGCTTGCACAAAAGGCAAAACAGTCAACTGTGTTTCCAATTTAGCTCTTTCTTCGAGTATTTCCTTTACCCATTGCTCCACTTGTTCATATTTTGCTAACACTTCCATTGCCATGCGTTGGGTCAGAATATTTAAGTTGTAAGGAGCTTTTACTTTATTAAATAGCGCAATTATCTCCTGCGAAGCGTATGCCATACCCAAGCGCACGGCTGCTATGCCCCATGCTTTGGAAAAAGTTTGTAGCACCACTAAATTTGGGTATTGTGCTAATTGCTGACTAAAACTTGCGTGCTTTGAAAAATCAATATATGCTTCATCAATCACGACGATACCCTGAAATTGCTGCAGCAACTGATGAATAAGTGCTGGCTCAATATCATTGCCGGAAGGATTATTAGGGCTGCATAAAAAAAGTATTTTGGAATGCGCATTGCTCCCTTCGAGAATAGCTTCCACATTAGGCTGGAAATCAGGCGTTAAAGAGACAGTTTTTACCTCGACATCTGCAATACCTGCACTCACTTGATACATGCCATAGGTAGGCGGTAGCGTGATGATGTGGTCTATGCGTGGCTCACAAAAAATGCGAATCAGTAAATCAATGGCTTCATCGCTACCATTACCTAGAAATATATTCTCGACTGGAACATTTTTCACTTTGCTCAATTGCTGTTTCAATTCGTGCTGCAACGGGTCGGGGTAGCGATTCAATCCAGTATCAAAAGGGTTTTCATTGGCATCTAAGAAAATATCAGCTTCGCCTTCAAATTCATGTCTTGCCGAAGCATAGGGCGCAAGTTGCAAAATATTTTTTCTGACGTATTGCTGAATAGTGTTGTTGTTGACCATGTTATGCTTGTAAAAAACAATTTTACTACAAACGTAAACAATCCAATTACGTTTTAAAATAACCTTAACAAAATTTATGCCTTTCCAATATGCTTAACACTTTTTCACTAAAGTCACAAGACAAGTTAATTCGTGGTTAAATCCATTTTTTTGTTTGACATTGACCTGCAAAAAATGGTTATTTTGTTACAAAAATTAAACTTTATGAGAAAGATATTATTCAGCACTTTCATTTTAGCAGCATTCTTGTTCACGTCTTGTGGACCATCGCTAACACCATTTACACAGCGACTTTACGAACAAAATGGTTGGACGGAGAACGATTTGCGACGTATCCAGTTTTATCTTTCCCAAGATATTGTACTCAAAAGAGACAATTCAGGCAGCAATCAATCGAGAATTGAACAGGGAAATATTCGCGTAAAAACAGAAGGTAGTGTAGAAAAAATTGTCATTCGCAAAGGCACGCCTGGTGTATTGGTCTTTAGTCCTAGAAACAATCGCTTTGCCATTGGTTTTGAGCGCGATGACGAGCGTTTCCTTATGTTTGGTCCGAACCCTAAAGCCAACGACCGATATGTATTGTTGGCTTCAGAATGGCAAAAAAATGGTGGCACCGTCACTTACGATGGCAAGCAATATCGCGTGGACAACAACGCTGCCTATGCTGCTTTAATGGTTAATTTGAAGCGCGTTCGCAAGTTGAGGGTTCGCGAGCGCACTGCCACTGGTCGCAGAGTGAACTAAATTTTATCCTTACAATCGGTTCATTTAATCTTACTGCGGACGTTGCCCAGCGTCCGCTAAACTTATTTCCACCCAACATGATTTATAACTATCTTTTGTAAAAAAAACTATCTAAGAATGTTAAAAATTTGTAGTATTTGACTTTTAGAATTACTTTTGTTTTGAATACAATCATTAATTGTTAACAAAAGGAATGTACTATGCCACGCAACACCACGCAACACCACGCAACACCACAATTCCTAATTGGCTCAGTCTTGCTTCTACTTCCATCTGCGAAGTATCAAACACGTCATATAAGTTACTACTAAACATACCGTTTTACGGGTATTTCCTAATGGTTTAGTAACTCGCTACCCATACACAAAGCAATAAAACAATACAAGTTTATGTCGCAATTTACAGTATATTCATTAACCATCATAAAGCAAAATAGCCATGAAATTTATTGTTGTTTTGGAGCGCATTGAGCGTGTTGATCAATTTATTCGATTGAAAGCCACAGGTTCACCTAAAGACTTAGCCGCTCGCTTGGGCATTTCCGAAAGTGCTTGGTATGAATTACTCAGCACTATGATTGCGCTTGGTGCTCCTATTTACTACAATAAAGAAAGAAATAGTTACTGCTACAAAGAAGAAGTAAAGTTTGTGTGTGGCTTTAAACCTAAAGCAAAATAATTTTTTTGGCAAAATGATAATTTTAACAAATTACTCCAGTTTTTCTGGAGTAATAGCGTATATATTTGTAATAAGAATTGAATTTTATTGCAATAAAGATTCGTTTGTTGATTTAGCAAAAGACATTAAAATAAAACTAATGTGCTAGATATTCTTATTTCATACAACAAAGAAGGAGTAAACATAAAAAATGTGTGTACACTAATATGAAGAAAACAGGAACAATAAAAATACATTCATTAAAGAATTACTTGGATTTTGAATTTGGTATCATAGAATCCAATTTTGCTTGTAGTATAGTAAGTGAACATAGTCATAGTCATTGGACTATGTTTATCTTTGATGAAGGGGAGGGCAAGCATTTGCTAGATTTTAAAATGTTTGATTTCCAATGTAAATCAATACATATTGTTCAGCCATATCAAATACACCAATTAATAATAACCCCAGCATCAAGTGGGTTAGTGTTAATGTTTGATGAATATTATTTTGATAAATTACAAGCTGATAAAGAGTTTCTTCTAGTATTTACCGCACTGAAGTTAGGAAAAACTATACCAATATTTTATCCTACTGAAATTGATTTTAAACACCTTTGGAATATTTTAATAATACTAAAAGATGAGTTAAATATACAAGATATATACATAAGGACAAAGGTTTCTAATTATCTAAATATTATATTTTGTCAATGTATAAAGTATCTTAAAATATCAATTAATGAAGTGAAAAGTGAGTATTTAAATTTATACTATGCTTTCATTAGTCTAATAATAGAAAAAAACATATTACATCCATCCATTGATAATTATGCAAAAAAATTGGCATGTAGTACAAAACAACTAAGAAGTGCTTGTGTGTATTGTTCTGGTATAACGCCATTGAAAATAGTTCATAGTTGTATTTTGCATCAAGCAAAGAAAATGTTGCTCTTTGAGCAAAAAAGTGTTAAAGATGTTGCTTATGAATTGAACTTTACAGATATTGCTCACTTTACTCATTTTTTCAAAGCTAAGACAGGTAGATTGCCAAGCAAATTTAAAATATGTTAAAAAAATTTAACTTAGAAAAACTGCTTAGAAAAATTTTCTACTATGCAAACCCTCAAATGAGATTTCTAATTAGAAGAATATACTTTTTACCAAATCAACTATTGGGTAAAAAGATAAAAAAAGTACCTCCTAAAGGGCTTATCTATACAGGCTCAGGTGACTTCCTAAAACAAGGAATAGAATGGAAATTATTTTTTATTGAAAACGGTCTTAAACCAACAGATACGTTTTTAGACATTGGTTCTGGTATCGGAAGGATAGCTCTGGGATTAACCGATTATTTAAAGGGTGAATATCAAGGCTTTGAGGCAATCGAATTAGGTGTAATCTGGTGTAAAAATAATCTATCAGTGAAATATAAAAATTTCCACTTTAAATATGTAAAAATATATAATGATCTTTATAACAGTAGTGGTGTTGATGCCGCTAAATATAAGTTTGAGTATCCAGAAAATAAATTTGATTTTGCCGTTTCTATTTCAGTTTTTACACATATGATTGATGCAGAAGTACAGAATTATCTGTATCAGACTAATTTAGTGTTAAAAGAAAATAGTATTTTTATTACTACTTTTTTTATAATGGACAAAAAAGCCCAAAGTTATATAGAAAGAACTAATTCTAACTTTAAATTTATATATGAATTTGAAAATTATTTTTTGATGGATAAAAACGTGAAAGCTGCAAATGTTTGTTTTAAGAGAGATTATCTATTATCCATCATCAAAAGTACTGGTTTTAAGATAGTTAGAGAAATTAAGGGGAGTTGGAGTGGAAGTCCAAAAGAGCATTATTTAGGCTTTCAGGATATTCTTGTTTTACAAAAAGTTAAATAAATACAAATAAAGGGTATATAATTACAATTATAGGTAAATTATTGAGGATAATTTTGAATCATTATTTAACCTTTAATTTTAATTATCATGCGTATCAGGTTATTCTTTTTATTTTCACTTTTTTTTTATTTAAGCCCTGTGTTTTCTCAAAATTCACAATTTACATCTATTGGTATTGGAATTGCACCGAATTCCAGTATACCTATGACGATGAGAACTGGATGGGGAGACTACATACAGTTTCGAAGAACTCAGAATACCGCTAGATGGAATATTCACAATGGATCCCTTGGAAATAATTTGGAATTTTATTATACAAATAGTTCAGGGGTAAACTCATTTGGTAGTTTTGTATTGCAGGATGATCAAAAAGTAAGAATTGGAAATGTGACTACTCCTGGCACATATCGGCTATACGTAGAAGGAGGAATATTGACGGAACAAGTGAAGATTGCATTAAAATCATCAAGTGGTTGGGCAGACTACGTTTTTTACCCCGATTACAAATTGCAACCACTTATTGAGGTAAAAGCATTTATTGAAAGAGAAGGACACTTACCAAATATGCCATCTGCTGCTAAGCTATATCAAGAGGAAGGTTTTGAACTAGGTAAAATGACCACTTTACAACAAGAAAAAATTGAAGAGTTGTTCCTTTATGTAATTCAACTAAATGAAAAGTTACAAAAATTTCAAGTTGAAAATCAAAAATTATTAACCCAAATAAAAATGTGTAACAAATGAAGACTTTAATTTTTCTGTTTATAGGTGTTATAGGATTTCATATATTAGTAGGCCAATCGTCTTTTTGTGGAACATCTGGTAATTTTTCAAATGTATTAGCATCCACACCTTCTCAATTTATGAATAATCAAGGTCCTTATTTAATTAGGGTGTTTATTCATGCGGTTAGGAACTCAGCAGGAACAAACGGGGTTACAAATGCAAATATAGCAACAGCACTTTTAGCTTTACAAGCCGATTTTAATCCTCACAATATCTGCTTTTCATTGCAGGGTATAGGTAGCATTAATAATGACGACTTCATGACTTGGTCAGATAATGATCCTGGTAACCCACCTACGAATATTACTGATGACAATGATTTTGATCAGCTAATAAACACTAATATAAGTGCGAACGCCATAGATATTTACATATTACCTGATAATGTGTATAATCAAGGACAAGCATCTGGTATTCCTGGACGTGCTTTAGTGATAGGTGGTACATTAACTTTTAACAGCGTTGCTACAGTTTTACGTTCATCTAGGGTATTGTCTCACGAAATGGGGCATTGTCTAGGTTTATTTCATACATTTTATGGAACGTGCACTTGCGAACGACCAGTAGGAATAGTAACTTGTGCTGAATTAGTAAATGGCTCTAACGGGACGACTTGTGGAGATTTTGTTCAGGACACTCCTGCTGATCCTATTTTCTTGTTTACTCAGAATTTAGGAACTAATTGCATGTGGAATAATACGACCATACGGGATGCTAACAATCAGTTGTATAACCCAGATGAAAGGATTATCATGGCCTATACCTTTCCACAGTGTATGCAACTTTTTACTCAAGGGCAAGGTCAACGTATGAGGGATGTGATAGCTAATACAGCCATTCTTCAAACAAGAACTGTACCAAATGATGTTTTTGTTCAGAATAGGCAATTTACTTCTGGCAACATATTATTTTCTGGGTTAAGTACAATTACTGCTGGAAGTATGGTTACAGGAGGGACGCAAGGAAATGTATCAATATCATCTACTGCAATTTGTGAGTTTAGAAGTGGAAACAGTATTTCATTAAGACCAGGTTTCTCTGCTTCCCCAATAGGGAGTGGTGTATTTTTTACAACTTTAGTACCTAATTTATGTGGTGTAATAGATAAAAATAACAGTGCTAGATTAGCTACTGAACTATCCGCATACAAACCGTTTATTGAGGAAGATAAAAAATGGATATCTACCATTTATGGATTTGAAGGTAATATAAACAGTGAGTTTATAATTGACGGTAATACGTTGATAAATGGATTGATGTATGGCGTGGTAAAGGAAAAATATATCCGTGTTCCCGATTTTAGTAACGATCCTTTAAGCACTGGATTTGGCGCTGATTTGTACCTACGCGAAGACATTAACACAAAAAAGGTCTTCCTATTAGTAGATGAAGGGAAAGAGGAAATATTGTATGATTTTAGTTTACAGGTCGGAGATATACATCCTATTTATTCTGATTTTTTATTGATTACCATAGATAGTGTTGTTGTGGAAAATGAAAATAGACAAAGGTTTATTTTTGATAATGGAAGTGTTAAAATTGTTTGGATAGAAGGAATTGGCAATCTTGGACATCCATTTCTTGCATATTCTAACGACAATGGACAAATGAGGTTATTGTGCGTAAGCACTTCACAAAAGTACATTTACCAAACGAAGGATGTTATAGGTTTTGATTGTGAGAATGTTATCAGTACAATAGATAAATTTACATCCTTGTTAGGCGTTAATATTTATCCTAATCCAAGTTCAGGAAAAATAATAATAGAAGGAAATGTACTTGACTTGAATGGAAGATTTTTGCAGATAAATATTTTTGATTTGAATGGTGCTAAAGTAGTGTCGATTAAAGAAGATTCGTTTTTTGGTGCATTTTCAAAAAGTATTGAATTGGGTGAGGATTTAAAAAATTCCATCTATACTGTTCAAGTAATACAACAAGGTAGGATTTT
>CALDYY010000043.1 GCA_937944245.1 uncultured Saprospiraceae bacterium
AATTACTGAAAACCAATATTTTATGAACCTGACTTCAGTAAGGCTTAGTCATTTAGCCCGCTAAATTCCCTCGCCTTCCTATTGTCAGAACCACAAACTATTGATTTTCACTTAAAGAAAATTTTTAAACAAGCTCTAAAATTAATACAGTCTTTAGTTGTTTTGCTTTAAAATCTATAAAAAACAAAGAGTTATGAGCAATTTGCAGTATCGCTTCTTAGAACAAGAACTTGCTTTTTACAAAAAAACTTTGAGTAAAGCCGCCGACATGGTGCTTAGGGAAGATATTTCCAAGTACCCGATTTTCGTGGCACATCAAGGAGAGATAGAGCTTGGAATTTTGCTTATTGACCGAGAAAAAACAGAAGGAAATTGGACAATTCATGTTTCTACATTGGAAGAATTTGTGATGAAACAAGTGATTCAGCCCGAAAAGATAGATGAATTTAAAAAAGTATATAAAGATGCTAGAGGTCAGTTATGCTTTTTTGTTTTGAGCGAACTTGGCGCAACCTTTAATTTCTTACCTCGTTGAATAGGTTGAAAAGTGTGCAACAATTCGAATGAAGTTCATCGCTTCAGGAGAGGCTTCACTATTTTCCACTCGCTATTGGCTGCCTTATTTTGCTAGTTATTTTAACGACTGCAATAGCTCAAACACAAATATTAGTGGAGGTGAAAGATAAATTTTCTTTGGAAGTTAGTCAACTAATGGCGTTGCATCACGAGTTGAAGATGCCCTTGCAAACTCTTTTAAACCTGTGTTATTTACTTAAAGATACCTCTCTGAACGAGCAACAACTCCATCTAGTTCATCAAATGGAAGAAGCGGTTGTCCTTTCCGGAAATATCATCCAGGATTGGGACAAACCTTCAACTAAGGAAGAGCTAGAAACCTTTTCTATTCAAAATTTAGTTAAGCAATTATCAGCGGTTGTATCGCCTAAAGCTCAGCAAAAAAACTTAAAGTTGACCCTGTCCATTGCACCAAATTTGCCCATCCACTGGCAAGGATATCCCACTAAATTATTGCGCATATTGATTAATTTATTGGATAATGCCATTAAATATACCCACGAAGGAAGCATCTCGCTTCAAATAGAGGCAACAAATAAAGTAAACGAAATCTTATTTTGTGTACAAGACACAGGAATTGGAATGTCGGGTACACTACTAGGAAAAGTGCTAACGCCCTTTGAACGTTCGCCAAACAATATTGACGGAGAAGGTATCGGTTTGCATCTAGTCAATCAATTAGTGACACAATTGAATGGCTCTATGCACATACAAAGCAACCATGTTGAGGGTACAAAAGTTGAGGTGTTGCTCCCTTTTCAAGGAAGTCAACTTGAGTCAACAACTTCTCTTTTAAATACTAATAACTCCTTAAAGTTATTGCTTGTAGATGACCACGAGATACATCAAACAATGACAAAACAGATTCTGGAGCGTCATTTGACTTGGGTGGAGGTAATAATCGCAAAAAATGGTGCAGAAGCCATCGAAATATTGAAACGTCAAGCCGTTGCACTCGTATTACTAGATATTCAGATGCCAATTTTAGATGGCGAAGCAACAGCAAAGCACATTCGAGCGCATGTGAACGGCAGAATACCTATTATTGCGATGACAGGTAATGAGGTCTTGAATAGAGATTTATTTGACAATTATTTAATCAAGCCTTTTAAAACAGAGGTATTGATTGAAATGGTTACGTACTATGCAAAACAGAATTTTATGAACGAAACACAGAGCATACCCAAATTAATTGACCTTAGCTATCTTGATTTAATGGCAGATGGCGATGAATTACTCAAAAAACTAATGCTAGAGATGCTGCTAGATGAATTTCCAACAGAAATTCAGAAAATGCAAGAATTGTATAAACTCGAAAGTTGGCGCGAGCTGCGTGGCGTGAGTCATCGCATGAAAACGACGTTGTCCTTCATTGGAAATAAGCTACTTAGTGATATAAACTGCCAAGTGGAATATATCGTAAGGCATCAAATTGACTTAGAGCATTTACCGCCTCTTTTTGAAAAAATTAGCCGACTTGCTCCAAATATATTGCTCCAACTAGAGGCAACATATGAAAAATTGGTTTCTCCTGAGCATGAGTCGCTTTCTTGAAAAACGGCTTACATCAATTTGTTATGTTTTGAGCAGGCGCAAAAAGCTTGGAGTTATTCATTGAATAATCATACTATTGTTTAGTCGAACAGTTCAACAGTCCAAATGGTAATTTTTTGTTCTGCGTGATTGATTACCACAGGTAAATCCTTGCTGGTCAATCCATTTACTAAAGCAGTACCATTCGGGAAACCTTTGTAGAAAAGAAAATCCATGTACTGACTATCGTTTTCGTGATAAGTCAAATAAAGTTGGGTCAATTCTAATACTTGATTGAAAGAGAACCAGTTATCTTCGTCAATTTTGTAGAACCAAAGCGCAAAAGCAAATTTTGCTTGTTCAGCACTATTGAAGCGTTCTAGATAGCAAAAAGGAACTATTGCGGTGGCAAGTACACCAAAATTAGCGCTTTCTCCTTTCTGAGCAATAGCAATTTGTCCAACTTCTTGACTAACATATCGAGTAAGCACCACTTCATTTTCAACAACTTCAAGAAAATCAGCATGGCTTTTAAAGGTAATTGTATGGTAGTTCAAATTCCAATTTTCTCCGAGTAGTTGGCTAGACATCTGCTCTTTAAAATATTCATCAGCAGGTATAGACATGGAAAGTAATAAATCTTGCAATTTATCTTGTCCGAAACCTTGAATATTTTCAAGGTCTTCTATACTGGTAAATCGCTTGTCAGGCAAGCTATCTCGTTTATCTAGTATGCGTTTAGCCACTGTTGCGCCAATGGTGTATCCTTTTTCTGAAGCCGAGAAATTCCTAATTTTTCCATCTGTAATATCACTGGCTTTAGTAGCATTGTTTAAAAATATCAACAACCTAGCCGTTGCCGATTTCGATATCATCTCTGGTTTGTTTTCAATCATTAGGCGAGCGGTTTCAGCGTCAAAAGATTTAGGTATGAATGGAAGCGTACTGACTAAAGGGAGTTGCTGATTAGCACGAGGAATTTTAACAATTCGCTTATTGTCTTTTAATTTATTGATCTTTAAGTTAATATGGCGACTAATCATGTTTTATGGATTATGTTTTTAAACATTATGGCTAACTTGTCAAAATATAATCACGACAAAAGCGATTTATTTTCTGTTGGGATAAAGTTAGCAACTTTTCCAGTCATAAAATGTACTTTATAAAAACAATTTTAATCACCCGATAGAGTATGAGAACTTACGCACGCATTGAAAGTCGTATTAAAAATGTCATCACTGATGAATTTAAGATTGCTAACCGCTATCTTTGTTCAGAAACAAACTTGAGAGAAGATTTGGGATTAGATGATTATGACATGATTTTTTTGTCTTTAGCATTAGAAGATGAATTTGAAATTATGTTAAACCAAAAAATGGATAATATCTTCGAAATCAAAGACTTGGTATCTTTAGTGATTTCCAACACTTCAACAACCCTAGCACTAAGCTAAAGGTTAAGCCTTATCCAATTTTTAGTGGGAGAACGTAAAGACTTACTCCCACTATACTTTCTCAAAACAATTTTTTAGGCATTATTTCCTTTCTTTGTTGCCATCAATATTCAAAGTTAATCCATGCAGCGTTCTACCTTTTTCTTCTGGGGCATTTTATTAATAAGTATTTTAACATTCTTCGCTAATATTGGAGGCATTTCTATCTACATATTGGACGAAGCCAAAAATGCAGAATGCGCAAGAGAGATGAATGAACTTAGCGCATGGATTGTGCCTACTTACAACTATGAATTGCGCACAGATAAGCCCCCGTTACACTACTACTTTATGATAACTGCTTATCGCATCTTTGGGGTATCCCCTTTTTCGGCGCGCTTCTTTTCTGCATTTTTTGGTATAGCGACAGTACTGATGACGTTTCTTTACACTAAGCGGCACGCTAATTCGAGCATAGCATCCATAACCGCTTTAATCTTGATAAGTTCCATTCATTTTGTGATTCAGTTTCATCTAGCAGTACCCGATCCTTACCTCATCTTTTTTATGACACTTGCCACATTTTCTTTTTATTCGGCAATAGAACAAAATAATATTCTGCAACTTTACACAGGATATATAGCCATAGCTTTAGCCGCTTTAGCCAAAGGCATTGTTGCCGTAGGATTGATTGGACTTATTTTTTTGCTCTACCTCGTTTTTACTCGGCAGTTTACTTGGCAGCAACTAAAGCGTTTACATCTTCTAAGAGGCAGCCTACTTTTTTTAGCCATTGCTTTGCCTTGGTATGTGATGGTGGGCTATGCCACGCAAGGCGAATGGTTGCGCGGCTTTTTTTTTGAACACAACCTTAGCCGATTTACCAACGAAATGGAAGGGCACGGCGGTTTTTTCCTTTTGCCGGTTCTGTTTGTCATATTAGGAATGCTACCATTTTCTATTTTTATACCTCAAACTGTGGCATATGCCTTCCAGCATAAATCAAATCGCTTTTTACAATTAAGCATGATTACTGTAGCTGTGATTGTTGTTTTTTTCTGCTTTTCTGCTACTAAGTTACCGAATTACACCGTACCTGCTTATCCTTTTATGGCTATTTTATTGGCTCATTTTTTGGCTTCAAAACAACAAGAAAAAAACTCTAAATATCTAATTATCAATTTAGTAATATGGTTCATCCTAACCATCAGCCTAATATTTACTGCCAACATAGCACGTCAACAATTTTTAGATATTCCAATATCATTGGTTCTTTTAGCCTTGTCGCCATTAGCAGTTGGTGCGATATTGGCTATTTTCTTTTACTATGTTACCCCTTTTTCAAAGGTTTTATTTGCACTTACGGGCAGTGGTATCTTGAGTAGCTTATTGATATGGTATGGCTTATTTCCTGCTATTGACAAAGGCAATTCTGTACTAAATGGTGTGGAGCTATTGAGAAATCAACCTCATGTGGCGCATTACATCCGCATGAATCGAGCATTCGTGTTCAATTTACAACGAGAAATTCCACAACTCAACACACCAGAAGAAGTAGCTCTTTTCTTTCAAAACTACCCTACTGGTCGTTTGATTACAATAGAGAAATTTCTGCCAGAACTGCAAGTGCCACTAGACACCTTACTATTGCAGAAAGATTTATTTGAAAGCACGACTACTGTTGTGCTCAAATTATCAGAATCTAATTCGAGGGTCGAAGAGAGCATAGAGTAAGTCAGCAATTAAAATGCCAATCATAGTCAATATAGCTCCTAGCATGAGAATAGCATACACCAGCGTCCAATCGCGCATGTAAATAGCATCAAGCAGTAATTTGCCCATACCATTAATTTCAAATACCGATTCGATGATGACAGAACCAGCAATGAGGGAAGGTATAACCGCTCCCAACATAGTGATAAGTGGAAAAAGTGCATTGCGAAAAGCGTGTTTCCAAATTACTTTTTTCATAGATAGCCCTTTGGCTTTTGCAGTTACAATGTAAGGTTGTTGTAGCACTTCCTGCATACTGCCGCGCATTTGGCGTGCAATAAATGCCAATGAGGGGTAAGTCATACAAAAAATGGGGAGTACCAGATGACTAGCGCGTTCCCAAAAAATCGCCCAAAATGGAGCATCAGACGGTAAATTGCCTAAGCCAATAGATGCAAACCAATTCATACCATAAATGGGTGTCGTGAAAAAGATAAGCAGTATCGTCGCAATCCAAAATGTAGGTAAGGAATACAAACCAAAAAGAAAAACAGTGATAAAACGCTCTAACGTACTACCGCTATGAACGGCTGCCCATACGCCAATAGGGACAGCAATGAGATAGGCAAGTACAACTGCAAAAATGCTCAAGAGCAGTGTCCAACGCAAACCATCTTTTATTTTGTCTGCCACAGGGCGGTAGTCGCGTAAGGAAATACCAAAATCTCCAATTAAAAATCGGCTAATCCACTGATGATATTGATTGTTCCAACCGTACCAATATATTTTTGGCAGCCAATTTTTTTGAGGTGTTGCTGTTGCCATCATAGTGTCATAAGCAGCTAAAAGCGGCTGTGTATCTATTTGCTTTGCCTGCTGGATGATGGCTAGTTTGGCTTGAATCTGCTGATTTTTATCTACTAAATACAAACTGGATAGTTCGTTTCTTGCTCTGGTAAATTCCTCACTGCCTTTCAAGGAATCGGGCATAGCAAGCGCAGTACGTTCCGCAGTCTTGATAGCATTGTAATATGCTTCTATGGCAACCCAATTTCCGTGCTGGGCAATTAATTTCTTCAAATTGGTGCGGTGGTCTTCTCTCAGTATTCGATAGAGGGTATCAGGATAGGCTTGCGTAGTGACAGCAAAATAAAATGGAGGTTTATCCAAATTAAGTTCAGTGGCAATACCTCTGTAGATTCTATCTCTATTTTCTAAGTCAACGAAAGAAGTAACTTTAGCAGACCTTACTTCTGCCAAATCGCTTACAGGGTCTCCCGGTGCTAAATGGCTTAACCCAAAGGCAATCAAAGAAATGATAAAAAAAATAGGTATAAAAATTAAAATTCGTTTTAAGAAATACCACCACATAATCAATCATTGTTTTAGCATTGGCAAAAGGCTATTCTTCCTGCCAATGCTAAAAATAAAGGTTTAGTTTAACACTAAGTCGAAAGTTCCTGGAAAATAACCAGGACGCAAAGCATAGGTTTCCGTTTTAAATCGCCTGTGTAAAGCCATAAAGTTAGGTAACATATATAAAAAAAGTACAGGCTGTTCTTCATACACTATTTCTTGTAGTTGCTTGTACAACGCTGCTCTTTTTTTTGTGTCTTGCGTTACTCTTATCTCGTCAATTAGAGCATCCGATTTAGCGTTGCCAAATCCTGAGCGATTGAATCCGTCGGGAGTATCGCTCTCTGTATGCCAAGACTGTTTAGGGTCAAATATCCAAGGTGTTGGGATAGATAGACCACTTTGAATCAAATCAAAATTTCGTTTATTCATATCGCCACGCATCGCCACTGATTCTTTGGCGATAATTTCGACCTTCACCCCCGCTTTTAGTGCATCTTCCTTGAAAATCAATGCCATATCTTGTTGCGTTTGCACACCTGCCACACAAAGTAAGTCCAAGCTCATTTCCACTAATTCACCATCTATCTCTTTATCTACAATACCATCATTATTAGAATCTTTCCAACCTGCTTCTGCTAGTAATTTTTTTGCTTTATCTACGTCAAAAGGAATGGGTTTGAGTTGATCGTTATAGCCCAGCATCATCGGCAAAATAGGACTGACAATGCGTTCTACTAATCCGTTTTGAACGGTCTCTATGATTTCATCTACATTCAACAAATGTGCTAGTGCTCGACGCACTCGTTTGTCGTTTAGTTTTTTATTCTTCGTGTTGATGTACCATAAACCGTAATTAAACGTAGGTGCTTTGGTTAACTCATAAAAAGTGGGCGTATATCCATCCTTAGTCAAGGCATCAAAATCGGTAGGTGCAATACCTGCACGCACATCTATTTGTTCGCCCTGCAAAGCAATATTAGCTGTTTGACCATCAGAAATAGGCTGATAGATAATTTCAGCAACCTTTGCTTGAAAAAAAGGATTTTCTTTGGCGTACTTAGCTCCCCACCAGTTTTGCTTTTTCTCTAAGACCAATCTCTGCCCAGTAGTCCATTCTTTCAAGCGATAAGGACCACTTCCTGAAACACCTTCTGGCTCACGCGCAAATTGGGGTGCACTAAATTGTTCAGCAAACTGCTGTAAAGCAGGGTACTTATCCGCCATTTCAGAAGCTTTCTTTTTATCGAATAAATCCTCAATAGGAATATTTTTCAACAATCCATTTGGGTCGTAGTGATATTCTGGGATGATGGCAAAACCACTAGCGGCTATGGCTTCATTATTGATATTATTGCCATCCAATACTAAAGTAAATTTTCTAGGATTATCCGGAAAAAGCAAAATGGCTTTAATCGGCTCAATCACATTACTCAAACCTGCGCTACCCTTTGGATTGAGTAATGTCTTGAGCGAAAAAACGACATCGCTTGCCAACACAGGTGTACCGTTGTCCCATTGCGCCTCCGCTCGAAGTTCAAAAGTGTAATTCGTGCGTTCTACGTTGTCATTTTTTATTTCTACTTGAGGTTTTTCTTTTGCAAGAGCTGGTGTAAAACCCAGTGTTTTTGGGTCAATGGTCATCAGATATTGGAAAATATGATCCATCACGTTGTTGGCATAGAGCGAATAGGAGAGCATCGGGTTTAAACCCTCTGGCTCTGCTCTTTCTGCTGTGATAACACTGTTGCTTGTGCGCTTGAAATCAGGCAACGTCGTTTTAGGCTTGGGGTCTGTCCTACAACTTGTGGACAACATCAACAAAAACACAAATAACCAAATAAGCGGAACATGGAACTGATATTTCATAGTATTTGAGAGGATTGTTAATGAATGTAAACAACTTTAGCATAAAAATAATCATTCCTATGAACGGAATAGCATGATATAGGGTTACAATTCAAAAATTAGACAAAATATGCCAACTGTACTTATTGGAGGGGGAACGGGAATGATTGGGCAACGCCTTAGCGAGTTGCTCAGTGAAAAAGGATACACGGTATTTCATCTTAGTCGAAAACAAAATTTGAGCGCAAAATATCCTGCTTATCAATGGAATGTGGAAAACGGAACAATTGATGAACAAGCTATTCAAAAAGCGGATTACATCATCAATTTAGCTGGTGCGGGTATTGCGGATAAGCCTTGGACAGCTACTAGGAAAAAAGTAATTACAGAAAGCCGTACGAAATCTACTTTGTTGCTAAAAGAAAGCGTACTCCAATATCAACCTAACTTAAAAGCCTACCTTTCTGCTTCTGCCATAGGGTATTATGGAGATAGGGGTAATGAAGTGCTAACAGAAAATTCCGAGCCTGGTGAAACGGGTTTTCTTACAGAAAGCACTTTAGCTTGGGAAAATGCCATTCAGCAAATAGCTCAACAGGGAGTCCGAACCGTAGGCTTACGCATTGGACTGGTACTCTCTACTAAAGGAGGTGCTTTACCTAAGTTATTATTGCCCACAAAATTGGGTACAGGTGGATATTTCGATAGTGGCAACCAGTGGTATGCTTGGGTACATATTGATGATGTTTGCCGCTTATTCATTCACGCACTGGAGAATGAAACGATGAGTGGCTTTTATAATGCTACTGCACCAAACCCAGAAACGAATAAAGACTTTACTCAAAAGTTGGGAGAGGCACTTGGGAAAAGGCTTTTGCTTATTCCCGCACCTGCCTTTGCACTGCGCTTGGGTATGGGCGAAATGGCAGATACAGTATTGGGCAGTGCTAAGGTGATGCCTAAAAGGACTTTAACCAGTGGGTTTGAGTTTCAATTCCCTGAATTAATTCCAGCACTTAAAGACGTGATAGAAAATGGTAAATAACAGATGAATAAGTTAATTTACCGATAAAGTATTTAGTGGATGAAGCCAGAAAATACTTCATCCACTAAATATTAAGCAATGAGCAGCTAGATAAATCTTTCTACCCGCTCGCCAATTAAGGCTTTTAATGCTTTAATGGCTAGTCCTTTTGCTTGTACTGCTGAAAACCCTTTATCCATAAAATAATCTTCCAACTGCACTTGTGCTTGAAAATAAACTAATTGTAGTGGGATTGCTACCTTTTCATGTAATGGGTCTGACTTTGACCATCTTTTTATGTTTTGCCAAAGCAAGTCATTCCAAGCGGTTAAGCCATCCACTTCCGCTTGATTTAGCGCAGCAGGATTAGCGTATAACTTAGCCAATTCCCCTGTTGAAGGTTTAGCTTTATCATCTGCACTTAAATCGCGAGAAATAACTTCTAACATACGCACCAATTCCCAATCGTAGAAGCTATTGCAACTTAGGTTGATATTGTTGTTCCCTGCCGTTGCACTTTCAAATTCCTTTGCATGTTGGTTCGGAAGCCAGCAAGGTATGCTAACCCCCTTTTGCACTTGATGAATGTAGGTGACGTGGCGAATCAAGGTTTCTATATCATAATAAGCATACGTTGCTCTTGGGTCAATAGGAGGTAGATTAGCCGCAGGTACATCCTTAAATGCAACTGCAATGGCTTCATTCATCAACTTATTAACGGCTCCCGTAGCACCACCTTTTTGAAACATCCAGTAAGCGCGATACGCTTTAGCGATAGGATGGTTAGAATTTTCTAATGTTTTCAGAGAAGTATTTGGCGCAGCCAACAAATTATCAATTGCTGCTTGCAGCGGCGTTGTCGCTGTGCTGCCAGATGCTCCTTTGATACCAATATATTGCGCCAAGATTTTATACCGCTGAAACGACTCATTGGCGTTAGTGGCTCTAGTATAAGCATTTGCTGTTCCTTCTCCGTAAAGCCCATCCACAGAACCGTTATATACCTTCAATTCCTTAAGTATAGCTTGCAAATCCAATGCTGAACGTCGCTTCACATTATTCCGAATGCTAGGAGATTCCTTTAAATTGTCTTTAGGTGCTGTGCTATTACTCTCTGTAGAGGCTTCGTAGCTATAATAATTAGCAGGAACATTTTTAGATTCTTGTGTTGTCGTCCCTTTGGGTCTAAAGTCGTCTTTTGTTTTTGGGTCAGTTTGAGTAGAATTGCTTTGTCTTGCTGTGAAATCCAGTGGAATTAAGTCTTTTTTGTATTCTGCTAATTCAAATGAACCCGGTTTATGTAGGCGCGCACTATTCAAAATCTTAGGAAAGGCATCTTTAAAACCCTTGCTACGCACACGTTGAAGGTCAGCTTTAGCTGCATCCATGTTAGCATAGATACCTGTGACCACTTTGATTTGATTATTTTCTACTAGTACATAAACTTCATCAATGTTTGCAAAATTTTCCCAAGCTACTTTTTCTTGCACAGAACGTGTAGCTAGTTGAATAACGACAACCTGTTTTCCAAAAGTCATAGCTCTTTTCATTACCGTAGCATCCATATACCCTTTTTGTTTAGCTTGCTGCTCTATCTTTGCAGCTTGCTGTGGCGAGTCGAAATCACCAACAAAAATGCGATAAGTATCTGCTCCATCCTCTTGTGCATAAATGTAACCTAACGACTGAACGTTATCAAAATCAGATATTCTAGGATTTAAAAAGATACCCAACTGGACAGCGTAATATTCTTGCGAGTAACCCGTCAAGAAAGATAACATCCATACTACTAGCATAAAACACTTAAAAAAAGTCATACTTACATTTTTTTTACAATGAAACGTTATTTTAATAATAAATGGATATGTAAACGCTTGAATTAGCAAAACTTTAAGATTTTCTTACAAGTTAATCAATAATCCTGACTGTTGTATATAACAATCAATTATTTAAACGTTACAACAAATGAGAAAAAATTATCATTTTGATTGAACCTTTACCAAAAACGAATCGTATAGATAAAGATAACATAATAATAGGCAATTCCCAGTTTTTTGTTAAGACAGCATCAAATCCTCTATTGATTAGTTTTTAACGCTTTATACATTTGCAATATTTTTATTGCAGAATACTCTTTATATACATTTAGCAACACACTTGACAAAAATATGTAATAAATACTTGCTATTTATTGAATACTTCCTTAATTTTGAGTTAGTAAAGGATATAAATAGTATTTATAACGTTTTGGATACTTTATTAACCCTTGTTCGGAAAAGCAAAACGCTGTAAATAAGTTTTTTATATTTAATTGCCGTATTGTATTTTTATTTTGAAAAAACATAGTTTATGAGAAAACAAAAGGAGGAGGTTGTTTCCCTAAAAAAAGGAAAACAGCAAGTTGATTTAGACTACGCTGAATTGAGAAAAGCAGTGTTAGTGCTAAGAGCCGTCAATCACAAATTGCGTCAAAAAGTAATTGACCTATTAGAAGAAAATGGACAAATGGCGGTTACAGACATTTACATCAAACTCAGATTGGAACAATCCGTTGCTTCTCAGCATTTGGCTATTCTTCGCAGGGCAGGAGTAGTAATTACTGAAAGAAAAGGAAAATTCATCTATTACAATCTTGATAAAGAGCGTTTAGAGCAAATTTCCAAATTAGTAGAAGAATTGGCTATACAGTAGCACTGCAAAAATTTGTACCCAACCACCTCTATTTGATGTCGTTAAGGCTTCAAGTAGAGACGGGTTGTGTATAGTTGTTAGCTTTCCATTTTCGTCTTGACCTGCCCAATAGCATCTAAACCGAATACTCAAAATTTGGTTATGAAAGTATGCCTATACTAGAATTCAAAACTAAAGGACTTTATTGCCCTCAAGCAGATGTATATATTGACCCTTGGCGACCCGTCCAGCGTGCGCTTATTACGCACGGTCATGCTGACCATTCGCGGTGGGGGCATGAACACTATTTGTGCACACATGCAGCAAAGCCAGTCATTCAGTACCGTTTAGGACAAGCCATCAATATTCAATCAGTTGCTTTTGGAGAAAGTGTTACAATAAATGGGGTGAAATTCTCTTTTCATCCTGCTGGACATATTATTGGTTCTGCACAAATTAGAATGGAATATAAAGGCGAAGTTTGTGTTGTTTCTGGCGATTACAAAACGCAAGAAGATGGACTAACAGAATCTTTTGAAATAGTTAAATGCCATACTTTTGTGACGGAATCTACCTTTGGCTTACCTATTTATCAATGGGAAGAGCAGGCAAAAGTTGCACGGGACATCAACGAATGGTGGTTAAAAAATCAAAAAGAAGGAAAGATTTCCCTCATTGGCGGTTATGCACTAGGCAAAGCACAACGCATTCTGATGTGTTTAGACCCTTCAATCGGTCAGATTTTTACACATGGTGCTGTTGAAAATGTGAATGAAGTGCTGCGCCATCAAGGAGTGCGCTTACCTAAGACAACAAGAGTAACAATGCAACAAAAAAAGGCAGACTTCACTGGAGGTATTGTTATTGCTACGCCTTCTGCCTTGCAAACGACATGGGGGCGCAAATTTGGGGAAGTGTCCACCGCAATTGCCTCAGGTTGGATGTCCTTGCGCGGTGCGCGTCGTCGTCGCTCAGTAGATAGGGGCTTTGTGCTTTCTGACCATGCCGATTGGGAGGGTTTGAATAAAGTTATTTCGGCTACTGGTGCAGAGCAAGTTTTTGTTACGCATGGGTACACCAATATTTTTAAGAAATGGCTGAACGGGCAAGGCATTTCTGCTGAAGAAGTTAAAACAGAATACGAAGGAGAATTAAGCGAAATTAATGAATCCACACTAGAGGAAGTTGAGCAAGAATGAAGCACTTTACCGCACTTTTCAAGCAATTAGATCAATCCACCAAAACCAACGATAAAGTTGCAGCACTCGTTCAGTATTTCAATTTGGCAACAAATGAGGATAAACTCTGGACGATTGCTTTGCTTTCCCACCGTCGTCCTCGTCGCAATGTCAAAACCACATTATTACGCATGTGGGCGGCTGAGGAAAGTGGTTTACCGCTTTGGCTATTGGAAGATGCTTATTATGTGGTGGGAGATTTAGCGGAAACGCTATCCTTAGTTTTGCCCAAAAGTGAATCAAAAAATGATTACAGTCTAAGTTATTGGATCAACTATTTGCGGGTAATGAATGATTTGGACGATGAAGAGAAAAAAATTAGAGTGCTTACGGCGTGGCATGAGTTGAACACCTACGAGCGATTCATTTTCAATAAACTCATTACAGGTGGGTTTCGAGTAGGGGTATCACAAAAATTGATGATAAAAGCACTGGCGCAACATGCTAATATTGAAGAAAATGTAATTGCGCATCGCTTGATGGGCGATTGGTCACCTGATGATATTTCTTTCCAGAAACTAATTCATGAAACCCACCCCGACGATGACATTTCCAAACCTTATCCTTTTTATTTAGCTTATGCACTGGAAGAAACACCTGAAACATTAGGTGATTTGCAGGATTGGCAAATTGAGCGAAAATGGGATGGCATTAGAGGGCAAATTATTATCCGAAAGGGAGAAGTTTTCGTTTGGTCGAGAGGCGAAGAATTAATGACGGATCGCTTTCCAGAATATCATCCGTTGGCTCAAATTTTACCTGATGGCACAGTTATTGACGGTGAAATTTTGCCTTACAAGGATGGACAACCGCTTTCTTTTAATGTATTGCAAACTAGAATTGGAAGAAAAACATTAACCAAAAAAGTGCTAGAGCAAGCTCCTGTGGTACTAATTGCTTATGACCTTATCGAATGGCAAGGCAAAGACGTTCGGCAACTGCCACTTTCCACACGTCGAACGTTGCTCCATGAAATGATTAAACAATTTGATACACAGGGTATCATCCTGCTTTCTGAAATCATAGAAGCACCCGATTGGGAAGTGCTAAAAAACATTAAGGAAGATTCGAGAGCTTTTCAGAGTGAAGGTTTGATGATAAAACGCAAAAATTCTCCTTACAAATCGGGACGAAAACGAGGGGACTGGTGGAAATGGAAAGTAGCACCGCTCACTATTGATGCTGTAATGATTTATGCCCAGAGAGGAGCGGGTAGAAGAGCTAATTTGTTCACCGATTTTACGTTTGGCGTTTGGGAGGGAGACCAGTTAGTGCCTTTCACAAAAGCCTATTCAGGCTTGACAGATAAAGAATTTAACGAAATAACAGCTTGGGTGCGCCAAAATACCATTGAACGTTTTGGTCCTGTGCGTAGCGTGCGCCCTACCCATGTGTTCGAGATTGGGTTTGAAGGCATACAAGCATCGCCGAGACATAAATCAGGTGTAGCCTTGCGCTTTCCAAGAATATTGAGATGGCGTAAAGATAAACCCATCCAAGAAGCTAATACTTTAGAGGACCTGCAAGAGATGTTGCAACATTACCAAAATATATAATTCTTGTTTCTAAGCCTTTTTTAGTTATTACTCACCTCTCACCATTGCGACGGGCATTCGGTAATCATAATTGCCCTTAATGATAGGCGATTGACGATTGCCTGTGTAGCTACTTACGTTCTCACGGACATACTCAAACAACTCTTGAATAGTAATAATGTCATCCCTATTTTGATCAGCTTCCCCTTTTAAACCGCGAATTAAGAAGTGGCTGAACACGCCTTGTCGAAGATTATTAGATTCAAGCGAGGTTTCCTCTGATTTGGAAGACATAATGAGCGCTGTACTTGGCAGGGTAGTAGCCAAGCTGTTGTAGTAACTTTCTAAGATATTTTTTAATTCTCCATCTTTAATCATTTCGCGGTCATTCAAAAAACTTCCTGAATGGCAAGCATCAGCAATACAAATTTTCAACTTGGCAGGACTATTTTTTAGAATACTATTGATTTCTTCATGGTAAAATTTATTGTTGTATCCATCGTAGTCGTAAGGTAAAAATGAGCCAGGCAAACCATGTCCCGAAAAATAAAGAATGACTAAATCCTCTGAACCCGCACGAAGAAAGACATCTTCCATTGCTTTTTTGATATTTATTTTGGTTGCATCTTCATCAATCAGAATTTTAATTCTTTGGTCTGACAATGCGCCACCTTCTGGGCTTTTCAAAAAGGCATACATTCTGTAAGCATCGTCGTCGGTGTAACGTAGCACACGCATATGGTTATAATTTGCGATACCTACAATAACTGCCCAAACTTTTGTTTGTTTGGAACCACCAAGTTGGGTAGCGCTGTTGGCATTTGCTGCAAAAACTTGTTGGGTTGGGCGTTTTCCTGTAAATTTCCCATTGTTCCAAAAACCTTCCGTCAAGCGTCCATCGGTATGGTAAAGCGTACCGTAGCCATTGAGTTGCCCTTTTTCTAGTTGTCCTTGGTATCGGCTACCGTTTTTGTAAAATACTGTTCCTTCTCCATGAGGGAAGCCATTTAAAAAAGTACCTACATATTTTCCTTGCCCTTCTGAGTAAACATAAATGCCTTCTCCTGATTGGCAGTTGCCTTGCACACATCCTGTGGCGGAGCTTTGGAAAGCATCTGTATTGCCAATATATTCATCAGCAATCCAATCCCCTTTAAGTTGACTACCATTTTTGAGGTTTAACGTGCCTTTGCCATCGCGTAAACCTCTTTTAAACTCGCCTAAATATTGGTCGCCGTTGAAGTAATCATATTGCCCCCAACCCTCTGGTCTGCTATTGGCGAAACTACCTTTATAAGTCCCGCCATCTGGATAAGCAAAAATACCATTTCCATTTCTACAATTTCCTGATAAACAGCCTGTTTGTATATCTATATCTGCGTTTTTGTGGGTCTCCCTCAAACTTTCTTCTATTGCTAATTTACCCATTTCATCCACAGGTAAGCCTTTTTTCCAGAATCCTTGACGAGTAGTACCATCAGCGTAAGTTTTTGTGCCATAACCCTCGTACAAACGATTCTCCCATTCGCCATCATATTTACTGCCGTCGGGGTATTTGCAAACGCCTACACCGTGGATTTCTCCGTTTTTAAAGCCTCCAAAATATTTCGCACCACTAGGCAAGAGGTATGTCCCCTCACCATTTTGGCAGTCCCCCGAAATACATTGTGCTTGAATTAGGGTGTGAAAAACAAATATGATTGAAAATGTAAGTAGCAAAAATTTCATAGAATAATCAATTTCGGTTATAACAAACAAAGAATAGCTACATCATAAGGACATCCTACTATACGACTAGGGCTAAAAATGGGTTCAACTAAGCAACATAATAACTCGAAACTATTATAAGTTATGACATAGATTGAAGAAAAAGTGTCATTGATTTACTGATGTGTACTTTTTGAAGGAGGAAAGGTCTATTTGCTACTCAAATAGGAGGAATAGAGGTAGAGAAAACAAAAGCTAATTTCCCAACTCACCAAATAGCTAGCCTTTGAATCGCATTAATAATAACTATTTCAAACACATGAAATCATTCTATTTTTCTTAGAAAAATTCTAAATTAGTATTTGGTTTCCAAACAATCTGTTTAAATGATTTTTTTTTGACTTTATTTATTCTGTTTGTTCCCAACAACTTCCTACATTTATCCGAATTTTTGATGAAAAAAATCATACAAGCGATGAATTTGAACTTGAGAGCAAAAAAAGAAAATACCTACGATGCCATTGTAATTGGTTCGGGCATTAGTGGTGGATGGGCGGCAAAGGAACTCTGTGAAAAAGGTTTGAAAACTTTAGTATTAGAGCGTGGTAGAAATGTGCGCCATATTTTAGACTATCCAACTGCTAACCTAGATCCTTGGAATTTTGAGCATAGAGGCAGAACGCCACAAGAGGAACTTGAGGAAAAATATCCTAAGCAAAACAGAACAGGATACACTGTTTCAGAGCGTTCAAAACATTGGTTTGTGAGGGATGACGTACATCCTTATCAAGAAGTAAAACGCTTTGACTGGATGCGTGGCTATCATGTGGGTGGGCGTTCTATCATGTGGGGAAGACACAGTTACCGATGGAGTGCCCAAGATTTTGAAGCTAATGCTAAAGAAGGCATTGCTACGGATTGGCCTATTCGCTATGAAGATATTGCGCCTTGGTACACTTACGTAGAAGGATATGCCGGCATTCAAGGCATGAAAGAAGGCTTGGCACAGTTACCTGATGGTAATTTCTTGCCGCCAATCAAAATGAATTGCGTGGAGCAGCACTTTCGCGAAAAAGTGGACGAGAAACTAAAATGGAAAGTAACTATCGGACGCACTGCCAATTTGACGCAACCGCTGCATGGTAGAGGAAGTTGTCAATACCGCAATCGCTGTATAGAGGGTTGTCCTTATGGTGCTTATTTTAGTAGTAATGCAGCTACACTACCCGCTGCTGAGAAAACAGGAAATATGACACTTCGCCCTAATTCCATTGTTTATGAAATCATTTTTGATAAACAGGCTGGAAAGGCATCAGGTGTTCGCGTGATTGATACAGAAACAAAAGAAGATATTATTTTTGATGCAAAAATTATCTTCTGCTGTGCATCCGCTGTTGGAACAACTCAGATTTTGATGAACTCTAAATCAGATGCCTTCCCTAATGGCATCGGTGCTTCTAGTGGTGAGCTAGGGCACAATTTAATGGACCACCATTTTAGAGTAGGTGCAAGTGGCGAAATTGATGGCTTCGAGGATATGTATTACAGTGGTCGTCGCCCAACGGGTTTCTACATCGCACGTTTCAGAAATATTGACAAAGCCTCTACGCGCAAAGATTTCTTGAGAGGCTATGGCTATCAAGGTCAAGCGAGCAGAGATGGCTGGCAAAGTGCAGTAAAAGAAATGGGCATCGGTCCAGCATTGAAAGAAAACATGCAACGTCCGGGTGCATGGCGATTAGGCATGACTGCTTTTGCAGAAACTTTGCCTTACCATGAAAACAGAATGTTCCTAGACTATGAGAACAAAGACCAATGGGGATTACCAACGGTAGTATTTGATGCTGAGTTCAAAGAAAATGAGCGAATTATGCGCAAAGACATGATGACCTCTGCAGCAGAAATGCTGGAAGCAGCAGGGTTTAAAAATATTCAAACTTACGATCAGGGTAGCTGGCCAGGTTTGGGCATTCACGAAATGGGAACTGCAAGAATGGGACGCGACCGCAAAACTTCTGTATTGAACAAAAACAATCAAGTTTGGGATGCCCCTAACGTATTTGTAACCGATGGTGCTTGTATGACTTCAGCTTCCTGCGTGAATCCGTCCTTAACTTACATGGCATTGACGGCTAGGGCAGCAGATTTTGCGGTATCTGAATTGAAAAAACAAAATTTATAACTATCCAGTAAAAGGGTATAACCAATGAAAAACTAGGTTGTGCCTTTTTACTTAAAAAATAAATAACATGATGAATCGTAGAGAAGCCCTCAAACAAAGTATATTAGTCATTGGTGGAACAGTGGTTTCTGCCTCTGTCGTTTCCTCTATGCTAACCAGTTGCAACGCAGATGTTGCTGAAAAATGGATACCTGCTGTGCTAACGCAAGACCAAGCGGCTATACTCACTAAAGCAGTAGATACCGTCATTCCTGCTACGAGTACGCCGGGTGCAGTGCAAGCAGGTGTGCCACAACTGTTTGACCTTTTCCTGAAAGATAATATTTTCAAGAAAGAAGATAAGGAAATGATGATGAATGGTCTGGCGAGTTTGGACACAGAAGCACAGGCTAAATACGGCAAACCTTTTGCTCAAATCACTGAAGAACAAGCCTTTGAATACTTATCTGAGTTAGATAAAGCTGCTATCGCATCAAAAGAACCAATGTTTTTTGGAGCATTCAAGCAATTTGTGGTGTTTGCTTTTGCTACTTCTGAATTAGGAGCAACGCAGCATTTGCAATACCAGGCTGTACCAGGTGAATATTCAGGTTGTGTGCCATTAACACAAATAGGCGTAACTTGGGCAGTATAGTTTAAGTTAGGCGTAGATGTAGCTTTTTGAAGTCTTTAAGACTCCAAAAAGCTATATTTCTTTAATCTTTTACTTCCACTTTCAACACTACTGTTGGATGCGTTTTAGGCGCGATAATGCCATTCATTACTTTGAAGGGCAACTCAAATGAGGTAAGTTGCGTGAGTGTTTTTACTTCTAATTTTGTCGTTTCGTGTGCTTTTACTATGACAATATCATCGTGAGCATGGAATGAATAAGGGCTTTCATTCGCCAAGATGAAATCTACTTCTGAATGATTTTCAATAAAAACTTCTGCTACAGAAGCAATACCTTGATAGCGCGCTTTAGTAATTTTCAGAGAGGCTTCGATTAAAGGGCTGAGGTATTCTTCCCGACCAACAAGTAGATTTTCAAACCAAGCCACAGTTCTACCTGCTTTGAGGGCTTCTTTTATGGATTCTGGTGTTTTTTCTTTGGCAAAAACTAATGTAATCGGGCGATGTCCACCTTCTGGCACTTTGTATTGCCAATCCACCAAACCATGCACATCAGAAGTTCCCATGATGGTCAAGTTATAATCCAACGCAATTTGTAGAGCTTCAGGAGAATAAGTCAAATCATTGATTACTTCGATGCCGTGCAATAAACCTTCTTTCACCAACTGCTTTTGCATATCGCTCATAGTGGCAATACCGTCGCGCTGTTGAGCAATCCAATTCGGGTGATTCCAAAATACAAAAGCGCCTTGTCGGTTGGCTTCTCTAAAGACTTCCATAGGGTCTTCTATTTTTAGTTTATTTGCATCTTCAATAAAAATAGCGTTGTTATGTCCAGGTGGTAAAGCTCTTGTGATTTCTGTGCCATTTACGACAAGTAACGATGGATAAGGTCGTGCTGATTGTTGCGCTACCTCAAACGACCTGTTTAAATCAGGGTGAGGAATGTCTTTTTTATGTGGTTGATATTCAATGTGTTCTGTCATAGAGACAATATCTAAACTATCCCTCAATGCTTCTTCTATACGAATATCGGGCCAGACGCTTCCATCGGAAAAAACAGTGTGAATGTGCAAATCTGCTTTCACCGTAACAAATCCAGGAATGTTAGGAAAATAAATGGCTCGCCCCAATCCATGTGTATGTACTTGTTGCGCCATCAGTGAGCCAGTGAGCATTAAGCTCAAGCATAAGCATAAGTTTTTCATTGTTTTAATTTTTTAAGAACTGAATGGAATAAAAGAAGCGCATTTGATAACGCTTGCTCTTTAATTTTAGGGAAAGATAAATCAAGAATGTTAATTGAAAGTTATGCTTTTACTATCTTCGCTATATGAAAAAGTGGTTGCAACATCCAATTATTCCATTTTTGTTTATTTTATTGATTTCATTGGGTTTATTCCAAAGAAAATTAGGCTGGGATATGCTCAAGGGCACGCATTACAGTTGGTTACAGATTACGCCTGATTCCTACACCGAATATCTTTCATGGGAATTTTATCGCCAAACACCACTTCGTTTTCCCGTACTAGGCACTATGGAAAAATACGATTACCCTAGCAAATCGGGCATTGGGGTTACAGGTGCAATTCCTGCGATGGCAATGCCTTTGAGATTAGTGAATACTTTTTTGCCACAACGCTTTCAACACTTAGGTTGGTGGATGTTATTGAATTATACTTTGCTAGGCATGTTTAGCGTGTTGCTTTTGAAAGCAATTGGCATTCGGTATCTATTGTGGCTAGTGCTTGGCGCAACTTTGTTCATCATCAGTCCTGCTTTCATCACTCGTTCTGGGCATTTGGCACTTTGCGCACATTGGCTTTTGATTTGGGCATTTTGGATTTATTACATAAAAAAGCCTATTGCTCAACAATATCGAATGACTTTATGGAATGTAGGTATAGCGTCGCTTGTGCAACCTTACTTGCTAGCGATGGCGATGGGTATTCATGTGGCAACATTATGGAAAGGCGTACTAGAAAAATCTATAACTGATCGAAAAGCATTTTTTTATTTATTAGGCTACTTGCCTGTTATTGTTCTTTGCTGGTTCATAGCAGGTAATTTTAATATTCCATTGTCCTCGAATAGTGCGGAAGGTTATGGCATTTATTCCGCTAATTTGAATGTACTTTGGAATAGTCTTGGCTTTGCGCAAGTGTTTCCAGCTTTTCCTTGGGCAAATAGTGGGCAGCATGAAGGGTATAGCTATCTAGGAGCAGGTGCTATTTTCCTATTTTCAACAATGTTAATCTATCACTTGTTTACCAAAAAAATGACGTTTCAGCCTATTTGGGTCATTGCTGGATTAAGTGCTTTTTATGCCTTGAGCAATATAGTTACTTTCAATGAACATATTGTTTTTCAATACTTTGGATTTCCTAAATTTATAACAGATACTTTTCGAGGCAGTGCGCGATTTATTTGGCTGCTGCATTATTTATTGATTTTTATGGGCATTAAATATCTGTTCGATAGCTCATTGCCTACTTTAGCCAAACATTTTATTATTGTAGCTGCATTTTCATTGCAACTATATGACTTGAAAGAATTTTTCTATCCCGATCAATATAAATCGCACGTTTATACCCCAAAAATTGAACATCAAGTTTGGTCAACACTCACGCAAGGTGCAGCGCGCTTGGTTATGTATCCACCTTATGGCTGGAATTATGGGCAAGAATATGATTTTTTAGATTTTGCTAATGTAGCTCTCGAAAATAAAATGGATTATACCGCAGCTTATCTAGCTAGAAACGATAAAAAAGCGAGGAACAGATACAAAGAATCTTTAAATCGCTTACTGGCTGAAGGTTCTCTAGTTGGCGAAGAAAACTCTATTTTTATAACGACTCCAGAAAATGCGCCTACGTTTAAACTGCTTTATGAAAAAGGAATGATAAAAATGTTTGTGTATCAAGGAAGAATAGTGATTGTTCCTCATCAACTTAGCTCCAATATCAGCTACTTGGAAAGTCATCCAGATTTATTTCAACCTTTTGTTTTTGAAGCGATTAGCGAATAATAGCAAATATTAACAACACTGAATTTTAAAATATTGATGGTTTTCATTCACTGTACTTTACGTCCTTTCCATTCATATTTTTTAACCGTAGCCGCTAAAAAACCGACCACAGCAATATAAAAAATATGCAAAAAAAAAGAGGAAATAAAAGAACGCATTAAGTCTGTTCGATTAAAAAAACGGCTCATTTGTCGTAGAAAAATAAAATCCATTATTGCTTTTATTATTAAGCCTAGTATTAGTAAATATATTCCTTTCCAACCCAAAAAAGGTAAAAGCAATAAGCCAAGCATAAGATTAACACAAAAGAAAAAAACCAAAGCTAAGATAAGCGTCACTAATTGTTCTCGATAACTACTTGATTTAGTGGACCATCTAATGCGTTGATTAAGAAAACTTTGCCAGTCGGGTTTAGCTAAGGTAAGCACCGTGGCAGCACTATTTTTTAAGTAGCCAATACTTTCGGGATATTTGGCAGCTACTTTTTGCATGAGTAGCATGTCATCGCCGGAAGCTAAATGATTGATACCTTCAAATCCTTTTACTTCATAGAATACTTGCTTTTCATAAGCTAAATTTGCACCGTTGCACATTCGCATGAATCGGCGTTGAATGCCGCCACCTGCTATACCCATCATTCCCATAAAGTCTAAGGATTGAAAGCGTTCCAGTGTATTTTTTTCATTGTAGAAATTAACAGGTGCTGCAATGAATTTGAACTTTTTGATTTCATAAAAAGAGGCAATTAATGCCAACCAATTTTCAGGAACAATGCAATCTGCATCTGTGCTGACAATAAGTGTGCCTTTGGCATTGGCAATACCAATTTCTATGGCTTTTTTCTTATAGGATTGTGTTTCATTTTCCTGTAAAAAATCGGATAAAGAAAGCAATTTTAAATTAGGGTAATGGAACGATTGCACAATAGCGGCAGTCGAATCGGTAGAATAATCATCCAAAACAATGACTTCAAACAATGACTTGGGATAGTGCTGTTGAAAGATGGAATTTAAGCAGGAGGCTATATTTTCTGCTTCGTTTCTGGCAGGAATAAGTACAGTGATGAAGGTATTAGGCGTAAAATGTGGTGGCACTTCCCAATTAGCTAAATGCTTCCACCCAATGATGTATTGTGCCATAATAAATACATAACTCAACATCAGGACTAAAGAAACTGCGGAATAAATAATGAATGTTAACGTCACAACGTTTGGATTGAGTGGACAACAATTATATTTGTCGCAAAAGTAAACAAGGGTATCGCTTTTTAGAATAGGGTTTATGGATATTTACACGCAGAAATCGAGATGGAAATGGTATTTAGGTATTGCAGGGATACTGATTGTATTGATTTCACTGGGTTTTTCTATCTATTTGACCAATGGACTTTCTGCTGCTGAAAAAAGAACAGCAGCGCTTTATTTGAAAGCAATGGAGCGACTTCAACAGTATGAGGCAAGCGGCGAAGATATTGATGAAAGCGATTATACAATGGTAACGGAAATTATTGTTGCCAATCAAACCATTCCTGTTATTCTCTACGATTATGAAGCAGATTCTATTTATGCTGCTAATAATTTCGGTGAAGAACTTGATTTTGATTATGTGTTTTTGAGAAAGCAGTTGCAGCGGATGCAAGCCCAAAATAGTCCCTATATTGAAATTAGTTCCTTTCCACAACGGCTGTATTATAAAGAATCCAAAATTCTTACCTTACTTCGATATTTCCCTTTGGTTCAGTTATTACTTATTGCCGCATTTATTGCCTTTGGCTATTTTAGTTTTAGCAATGCCCGTCGAGCGGAGCAAAATCGAGTATGGGCAGGCATGGCAAAAGAAACTGCACATCAACTAGGCACACCTATTAGTGCTATTTTGGGTTGGTTAGATCATTTGCAAGGTACGCAAGAAGAAAATGAAGAAGTGCAGGAAGTGGTTACAGAACTGCGTAGTGATGTGAATAGATTAGAATTAGTAGCAGACCGTTTTTCAAAAATTGGTTCTGCTCCCGAATTGGTGCAAACCAATGTTTATGAGGAACTCCACAACGTGCGTACTTACATGCAGCGACGCGCGCCTAGAAAAGTAGAATTTTTCTTTCCAAACCCCAATGATAATCCGCCTACCTTTGCTTTGCTTAATGTGCATTTATTTGCTTGGGTAATTGAAAATTTATTGCGCAACGCCCTCGATGCTATGGGGAACAAAGGTATTATCTCCGCTAACGTGTATGAAGAAGGAAACTTTATAGCTATTGACATTAGCGATACTGGAAAGGGTATTCCTAGCTCAAAGTGGAAGACCATCTTTCAGCCGGGCTACTCCACCAAAAAAAGAGGATGGGGACTTGGGCTTTCTCTCGCCAAACGTATTGTAGAGGAATATCATGCGGGGAAAATTTATGTTAAAGAATCAAAAGAAGGGATTGGCACTACTTTTACGATTAAGTTGCCCAAGATTTAATCTATTATACTAAAATGTTGCGCCCTTTTAGAGGAATTAAGGCTAACTTGTTAAATTCACATCACATATCTTTAATCACTTTTTCAGTAAATTAGCTATTAATTCGTCTAACAGGTCATTCTCAAAAGAATGATTGACAAAACCAGTGTAATCGTCTAACTTATCCAAAGCATGTGCTAAGTCTAGCTTATCCTGAGATTGGTTAAAGAAAATTTTTTTGTCCGTAAAGTGTTGAGCCAAATACTCTTGCTCAGTTTGTCCAGGTGTTGGAATCAAAATTGCCTTTTTTCTTAATTTAGCCAAATCCATAATGGTGCTATACCCTGAACGGCTGATTACTACATCTGCCGCTAACATCGCTCTGTTCAGCGAAGTTGTATTCAAAAATGAAACGTATTTAATATTGTGGGAAAGCTGTTTTCTTTCATCGCTTTCAGGCTTTCCGCCAACAATTAGAAAAGAATTGGTAAGCTCTTTAGCCTGTGCAATAATTTCCGCTTCTAAAAAAGTACGCTGTGGCTCGGGACCAGAAAGCACAGCAATTACATCATACTCCTTTTTCACTTCATAGCGCTGCATCCTCGATAAACTACCTACATAGGATACGGATGGCAGTGGAGCAGGATGGGATAAAATACCCGACAAGCTAGGCTCGTTTGCCACATCGGGAATCCAACAGCTATCAAAAAAAATGCGAATCCAACGATTCAGCCCTTTGCGAACAATAGCCTGTAACAACGGATTGGGAATAATCACATTCAGTTGGTGAGTCATAAAGATATTACGCACTTTTCGATGAAATAAGCCATAGCGATTATCGGAAATCACAATTTTAATGTCGTGTTGTCGAATAATTTTTTTCAATGCGATATGCTCCGCTACCATCGCATACACAATTTTAGGCAACTGACTTGCCATTGCCAAAGTCATATTGGTAGAGCGATAGCGAATATTATAAGCAGGTAATTTGAGCAAAGTTAGTGTAGGATAATGCTGCTGGAGGAGTGCATAAGCACGACCATCTGTGGCTAAGATAACAGTTGCTCCATGCTGTAAGAGTTTGTCAACCAAAGGAATACAACGAGTAGCATGACCAAGTCCCCAGCCTAGAGGGGCGACTAATACATTAACAGAAGTATGCTTGGATAATTTATTTTCTTTTGATAGCTTTTTCCAAAGAACCTTAAAAAAATTATCCACAACCCATGAAATGAAGGTAAGTTAGCAATCCATTGTGATCCCGTCAGGATTCGAACCTGAGACCTACTGATTAGAAGTCAGTTGCTCTATCCAGCTGAGCTACGAGACCATTTTTATAATTAGAGCGCAAATATACGCAACTTTTTCAATTTTGCAATGAACATCTTTATTTCATTTTAATTTTCTGTGTATCCTTTTTTTTGAACTGCTAAAAAATTAGAATACACATGAAGTCAAATCTTTTTGAAGAGCCTACCCCCCCTGTGGATGTCAAGCTAGAAGCGAGTTGGAAAGCGGTATTAAAAAATGAGTTTAGTCAACCTTATTTTTATGAGTTAGTGGAAGCCTTGAAAAATGCTAAAAAAGCGGGGGATGTTGTTTATCCGCCGGGGTCATTGATTTTTAAAGCTTTTGAGAAAACACCTTTTGACAAAGTGAAGATCGTTATTTTGGGTCAAGATCCGTATCACAATCCTAACGAAGCAATGGGACTTTCTTTTTCTGTTCCAAAAGGCATAAGGATTCCACCTTCTTTACAAAATATTTACAAGGAACTATATCAAGACCTTTTAGTGCCGATACCCAATCATGGTGATTTGACAAAATGGGCAGAAGAAGGGGTTTTCTTGCTCAACGCAATGCTCACGGTAGAAAAAAACAAAGCAGGTAGTCATCAAAAATTAGGTTGGCAAAATTTTACTGATGCCGTTATTCGAGTGCTATCACAAGAGCGCGAGCATCTAGTGTTCATGCTGTGGGGGGGGTTTGCAAGAAAAAAGAAAGAACTCATTGATACACAAAAACATTTGGTACTAGAGGCAGCGCACCCTTCGCCTCTAGCGGGTGGCGCATTTTTTGGGTCAAAGCATTTTTCACAAGCCAATGAATATTTGGAAAAACATGGTATTTCCCCTATTGATTGGCGGATAAATTGATTTGATAAGCATACAGTAAGTCATCATTGGAGACAAGCAACCAATGTTCCTGTTGATGAATTGGAACAAGCACAAAAGGTTGATTACCAGCTATTGGAAAACTTGGTAGTGCTTGGTTGCCGTCTGTGATAGTGATTTGTCCTGTCTGTTTACAGACTGTTCCAATGTAAGGGGAAACACTAAAGACGGTATCTTGTGCATGAGCAAAAGAACATTCCCTTACCTTTCTAAATTTGTTTTCATTGTCGTAGGCAAATACGGATAACTTATCGTCGTTCAATAGAATATAATCGTTTCGCTCATCATTACACACATTGGCAAAAGCAAATTTAGTTTTACCATTTATGTTTCGCTCCAAAAGCAAACGAAAATGCTCGCCTTTCAGATTGATAATGTGCGCATAGCCTTTAATATCAGCAACTACGATTCGTTCTGATTTAGGGCTAACTTGATAATCTAATGTTCCGCCTAAAAGGTGAGAATGTTGGTAAGGAGGGAATTTCAAGTCGCCGTATCTACTAAAAACAGATAAAGTGCTATCTGCTAGAATCAGAATAAAATCCTGATTGTTATGCTGAAAGTGTCGAATGGGTTGCCTAATCACCCCTAGTTTTTCCATCGGATTCCATCCTTCCATAGGGTAGCCATTAAGTTGATAGCCATAAACATTACCATTTTCGCAAGGCACTAAATAAAAATACTCCCCTGTTTGATTAAAATCAATAGGTGTTAAACTTTGAGTTGCCAATGATTGAAGGTCAAAGGGATAGCCTTTGGTGGTTTGCCCTTTTAAATCAGTCAAATGAATGCGATAAGCGGTGTTGAAGAGCAACTGTTGGTTAAGGTAAAAAACAGGCGACAATAACTTTGCTTCTAGCTCTATTACCCATTGCAATTCACCGATTTCGCTAAAGCAATAAAGGCGTTTGTCCTTATCCTGTGTAAAAATCAGCCGCTCACCATTTTCCAATGTAATAACTGATGGAGGAATAATAGCATCGTTTGATAAGGCATATTTCCAAAGTAACTGTGTTGGTTGTTCTGACACTTGTTGTGATTCCCAATAGCCTTGTAATTTCTCGTTTTGCAGATTGGCATACCCCATAAAAGCCCCTAGCTTTTCAAATGTAGCTGAGGCTGCTTGTTGATATTTTTCTTTCAAGCCCCACTTCAAAAAAGGTATAACATAAGCACTATTCCAGTAAAAATGCCCAGAAGCAGCAGCATTCCACTTGATTTGTGCTACATTGTCAAACGTTTTACCAACAATAAATTGATCTATCCAATTTTTTATGGAAGATAAATTATAGCATTGAACTAAATAATCTTCTATTAGAGTAAAGTATTTGCCCTCCGATGTGCTGTAAATCTCAAACATTTGATATGGGATAGCAGTAATTACCCCCTCTTTTAACTGAACACGAATGTCCGCTAGTGGGTCTCCCTTAATTTTTTGCACTGCAAATTGATAATTTTCGATAGCGGCATCATATATATTGGGCCAGCCAAAAGCCACAGGTCGGCTCAAATATTGTGAAGGAATAGACATTTTAGTAGCACTCGGTAGTTTATCACCTACATAAAAGCAGGCTATCTGTTCGGGAAGAATATTATAAATATTGTCTTCTTGCTGATAGCTAAAATATTGTTTTAAAATGGTGTTATATTTCTCTTGCCAAACTCCAGCCATATGCCAATGATTATTTTCAAGCCAATGGTTAGTTTCTAGCCAAATCTCCTGTTCTTTAAGTGCTGATATACCTTCCATTGCGGCATTAGAAAGGAACGGGCTTAACAAAATATCAAGGTGGTGCAATCCTATAAAACATTGAAAATCAGAATTTTTAAAGTTCTGTTGCTTCGATAATGGCAAGATTGGCTGATATGTCTTTTGTAATTTCCTGATGCTGGCTTCTACTTGAAAGCGGTTTGCTCCAACTAACAGTAAATGTTTATATTGTGCTATGGTATGATATTTTGATTCGTAAATTTGGACGCCTCGAAACACAACGGTTGTATATTCTTCCTGAAAAAGTTGAGTGTAGGTATTTTGCAAGTTCTGGTGATATTCCGTGATGAACAACCAATTAAACATTTCGGGTGTATTGCTATTCAATACAGCTAGCACTTGGGAGGGTTCGTTTAGGAGCGTCAAAAGTGGTGTAAGTTCTTTTTTGAGTTGCTGAAGTGGATAAATACTGGGCAACGAATCAAAAACTTGGAGTTTATGACTTTGAAAAGTAATTATTAAGGCACTTCCTTCTGGTATAGCACTCCAAATGGAACATTTTTCAGTATTATTGAGAAAAATATAGCGCACCCCAATTAGAATAGCTATAAATAAAGCCATTTTCAACCAGAAAAAGCGACCCAAAAGCCAAGTTTCAATTTTTTCAATAATTTTGATGTTGTTCATGCACTTAAAAAGTAGTTTGAAGGGAATTAAGATAACAGCCTTTGGTTCATTCGCATTTTTTTAATAGGTGATTATTTTACTAAAACATTAGCATTTGTGAACAAGTTTCTTTTTAAAAGTGGTGCTATTGTGTTAGCACTTGGTGTTGCGCTTGGAGCTTTCGGTGCGCATGGTCTTGCGAATATGCTTTCCGAAGAGCAGTTGGATGTCTTTAACACAGGCGTGCGTTATCATTTTTATCATGGCTTCGGGATGCTTATTATTGGCATTTTACTTCAGCTAAATTTTAATCCTAAACTGCGCTGGGCAGGTTGGGCATTTTTGATTGGCATTTTTTTATTTTCTGGTTCTATTTATGTGCTTGCCTGTCGCGACCTGCTAGGCATTAGTAGCTGGACATGGATTGGTGTTATCACTCCATTTGGAGGACTTTCCTTTATCATAGGATGGGCATTGCTTTTTTTATTTGCCAATAAAAATTAGTCGTTATCTTTCAGTGGCTTACCACAATGTGGGCAGTAATTATAAGGGTATTCCTGAGCAGATTTTTGCTTTTGTTCTTTTTGTATTTCCATTGCTTCCACAAAGGCTGCACTAATAATAGCAGTAGGTAATGCCAACATACCTATACCCAACAAGGCTGTAAATCCACCAAATAGCTTACCTAGCGGTGTAATAGGATAAACGTCGCCGTACCCAACAGTGGTTAGAGTAGCTACTGCCCACCAAAGGGTAGAAAGAATGTCGGGAAAACTTTCTGGTTGCACTTCGTTCTCAATGCTGTACATAAATGAAGCCGAAAAAATGAGCAAGACAAATACAAACATTACAGAAAGTATTAGCTCAAAACGTTTTTCGGAAAGAATTTTAATAATAATGTCCAATGAACTGGAATAACGACGTAATTTAAAGATGCGCAACAAGCGAAGGATTCTCAGTATTCTGATGAAGCGCAAATCAAGTTTTAAAAAAAAGGGTAAATAAAATGGTAAAATAGCTAGCAAATCAATTATACCCATTGGCGAATACATAAACTTCAGGCGCGCACCAACTTTGGAAAGTTGCGGATATTTTAAATCTGCTGTCCATAAACGCAACAAATATTCTGTACTGAAAATAATAATGCTAAAGATTTCAAACCATTTTAAACCAAAGCCGTATGCTGATTTTATTTCTGCAAAAGATTCTAAAATGATAGCTGTTACACTCAAAATAATTAAGGTAACTAAAAAGAGATCAATACGTTCATTCCATTGGTTGACGGGTTTTCCATTCTTATCTCTAATTAGCTCAAATATTGCGTGTTTCAAATTCATTGTTCATTTAATTTTTTCAAGAGCAGCAGCAAATTAACGTTTTTTTGCTAGCACTTGCACCCAAATATCCCCAACATTCGCAATACCAAATTCGGTATATTCTGCACTCATCAAGTTCTGGCAATGGGTAGCACTGCCTTTCCAGCCTGCCATTACAGAAGATAAAGAATTATAGCCTTTGGCAATATTTTCCCCTACTGCTGACCAGTTGTAACCAGTGTCGGTAACACGCTTATCCACTTGCGAATTGTCAGAACCTTTATGATTAAAAAAATTATTGGTTTGCATATCTTTTGCATGGCGCAAAGCAGCAGCGGCAAGTTGCTCATTCCAAATTAATGCAGCGACTGGAGTGTATGGCGTAGTTCCGCAAGTAGTTCCACTGGCACGGATAGCATTCACCTCTTTCACAGCGTTGCGAATAAAGAGGATGGCAGCATCTTCTACTTTTGGCGTTTCTTCCATAGTATCTTCTGTATCGTCAAGACAACTGCTTACTAAACATAAAGTACAAAATAACAAGACCAATAGTTTGTAATTCATATGCAAAACGATTGTAATGGTTTCAATATTCAAAAATCTGTTTTTTACTTAGCGATTAGGTGAATTATACAAAAAGGGTTCAAGAGGAATCGTATCCTTGAGCTTTATTGGTTCTGGGGTATTTGGTTTTATTGGTTTTGGCGGTTTGGTAATTTCACCTTTTTCTGCTTTTGCCATTTCAATCAAAATAGAATCCACCACAGCATTTGCCTTTTGATAAAGTTCGTTTAGACATCTTTCATGCCTTGCTTGCACTAAAGATGCTACTTTCTTTTGCACTTCTTGCTCGATAAGTGCTGCTCGCCCCGATTCGTCTGCCTGCAACTGGCAGCTCGCTAACAGTAAACCAGTTATGATGCTAAAAATAGGTTTCATTTTTATATCTATTTTTTTGCTTGGCTACTTCTATTAATCGAATACGCAAAATAGAATCAATGGTGTTGTTCATTTTGCTGGTAGTTAATGTTTCACATTTTGTGTTTAGGGAATCAATAATTTTTTCGTATTCCAAATTATAGAGTGAATCCACTACTTCCCTGTCCGAATAGCGCAAACTAAGTGGTGGTGGCTCAGAACACCCAAGTAGCGTTATTGCATATAAACCTAAATACTTTAATTTTGACATAACTTAGTGTTTGAGTGATAACTTTTACAAAATGCCAATCCGCAATAAATAGTTTGTGAAGTTGATATTAATTTTTTTTATTTTAAAAAGGATAGACTGCTTCTAAAGCCAACGAAATAATAACTTGAAAGAGAAGGGTTTACATTTTTAATAAATAGTAATTTATTCACATTCAGCTCTGCACCTGCCACAACAGTAAAACCTAATCCCAAATCAATCGGCACTACTCCGCGAAGCATCCAACCCATAGAGGAAACAATACGTGGGTCTTTGAATTTACCAAAAATATTGGCTTGTATTGCTTCACCTATTTGGTCTGTAATGTCCTCAAATGGCGCTAACAACCTACCTTCAATTAAATTATCCAATTTATCACTAATGAATAGAATACTCCCCAAATCCACTACGGGCGAAGGGTCTGCGGTGAATCGAACGCCAGTAGTCAACTCCACGTCTAAAGTTCCTTTTCTTCCAAAGCTAATAATAGGTTCATTGCCTAGCAATAATTTTTTAGCATGCAAATAAACATCAAGATCATAGCGTTTTCTAAAGAATGGAGTCACGATTTTGCTATCTTCTAAGGCTAAATTGGCGATATGTTTAGATAGCTCTTCCACCTCTCCATTCATAGACAATCGAAGGGAACGCAGTTGATTGCTCCATTTTTTGGAGGGCAGTGGCTCAGAAAGGCGTGGCTCAGAAATACCAAAACTAGCCCCAATGAAATAGAATCGAGCAAAAAATCGGATGCCATTATTGTTTCTACTGAGCTGTTTGGCAATTTCTTGGTCAATTTCGATACGGATGCCCGGAAATAAATCTCGAATCCAACGTGGAGGAACAAGGTTTAAATTGGCTAATGCAGAATCTACTTGCCCTCTAGTAATTTCAAATTCACTAAACCCAGCTATGTCACTAAGGTTACCCTTAAAAGTGGAATAACTACCTCCGAAAGTGGTTTCTACACCAAACTCAATTTTTTGCGCTTCAACAAATAGTGGAAACAGAAAAAATAAGCAGTTGATAAATAATCTCTTTTTCACTGCGATAATGTTATTGACCCTTCAAATTGTTTTCTAACCTCATTGCCGAAGCGCACTACTCCTTGATAAACATAATTTCCAACAGGCATTATTCGATTTCCATTACTTCCATCCCAACCGACTTGAAGATTATTCAGCGGTACTTCTGTTGTTTCAAAAATCAAGTTTCCCCAGCGATCGAAAATACGTAGCTCCTCAATCATTTCCCCTGACTTTCCGTCACTAAAAAACGTGAAGACATCATTTATGCCATCACCATTTGGGGAAAAAATATTAGGAATAAAAATTTCACCTAACTCAGTAGTTAATTTCACACTTGCTACTGCTTTGCAGTTTCGCTCGTCCTGCACAATGAGGCGAATATCCATATCTTGGCTCGCTATAAAACTGGTAGTTGACCGCTCAGAGTCAATTTCACTGGGAAGCCACTGATAGCTTTGCGCATTGCCCTCCACAGCAGCAGAAAGCGATATCTCTGTAAATGGACGAACCTCAAGTGGTTGATTAGCAATAATTTGCACAGAAAGAGGCGCTGGCTCTTCAATTTCTATGCCTAATATTTCTTTACAGCCATTATTACTTAATGCAGTAATTTCATAAATGCCTGAAGCCAAATTGCTGAATTGCTCTGAAATTGTGTAAGTCTTTCCGCCATCAAGCGAATAAAGTGTAGGCACTGTATCATCAATAGGCACGATTTTAATAGTACCTCCAACATCATTGGGACAAGTGGGTGGAGTTACTTCTACCGTATAAACACTTTCTCTAGTTTCTGGCACAAGCACGGTAATTTGCGCTCGACAGTTGTTTTCATCTGTTACTAAGACTTCGTAAGTAGCTGATGCTGAGCTAACAAAACTACTACCAACAAAACCATTATCCCATTCATAGAGATATTGGCTCGGTAGCAGGGTAATGGTAAAAGTATCACAACTGCTTTGAATATCTACCAAAATATCTTGCAACTGATTAGTAAATAAATCAAATTCAAAAGATATTTGACATCCAGAAGTATCCGTAGCCATTAACTTGTAATTGCCTTCTTCGGCTAAAGAAAAATTGTTGATGATTGTTGCTGTTGGTTCATTGCTGGGATTGAACCATTCGTAACGATTAAATGCTACTTGATTTAATAATATCAGTTTAACGGTATCGCCCAAACAAAAGCTAGGAATATCTAGCTCTGGAGTAATAGGCGCATTCACTGTAACAATTACAGTATCGGTAGCAACGCAGCCTTCTGCACTGAGCACTGCAAGCACATAAGCACCACTTTGATTGGTTTGAACATTATTAATACTTACATTAAGGTCGTCATAAAAAGTGCCATCGGGTGCTTGCCAATATTTTCCAATTTCTTGGAAGTCAACTGGTACAGTTGTTCCTAGTAAAAGTGTATTGCCTTCGCAAAGCACTTGATTGTCGCCAGCATTTACCGAAAAATTCGACGCTACAAAAACCGAATCTGTAAAGGTACAGCAGGATTCGACGATATCTAAGTAATACCATCCACTGTTACCTGTCAACGGCAAAGCGGTATTTCTACCTTCAAACGACCAGTTTTTTTTGTTGTACCATCTAAATTGAACTTCCGCACCATAACAACCATCAGGTACATTGGCACGTAGCACAATCAAATCCTCTTGACAATTTACTTGTGCCTGCAGCAATACCACACAATTTTGAACAACTTGTGGACAAAGAATTTGCGTAGCAAATTGTGTTGTTGTGTTGTTGGGATTTCGAGCCACTTTGTAGGTTACTTCCATGCCAATAGCGCAAAGTGGCAGTGCTCCGCTGATTCGTCCAGCACCTACTAGCGTTTGAAGGTTGCCCGTAAGTGTAAAAACAGGCTGTGAGAAGGCATTGAGCCAAAATTCCAATTCGTTGCGATTGTTAATTCCATTTACCACTACGTTACCATCAACCACTAAGGCAAATCCTGTTGTGCAACCTAAGCAACTACCAAAAGCTAATTCGCCAACTATTTTTCTAGTGCTATCAGGCAAAATAGCATAGACATAAGTTCTATCTACTTCTTGCCCAGCAAAAGCGTTTACGTCAATAAAATAATTTCTTTTTTGCTGAAGGTCTTCAAAAAAAATTTGATAGACAAAACTGTCGCTTTCGCTAATATTTTGGGGATCAGTATAAATAACGCCGCATTGCTCCAATGAAGATTGAGCTTGAAGCCAATGAAAACTCGGGATTCCTGCTAATATTAAAAAGAAGTACTTCGTTTTCATGTGGGCAAAAACGGATTTGATAAAAAAGTATTTTGCACAAAATTGGTTTGTACAAATAATAGATTCGTAAAAAATGTCGCCTCTGAGCATTAATTTTCAAATTATTTGCAACACTCTTTCTTAGATATAGGTTATATAAAAATGCGATTGCATAGTTTTTATTGCTCACTAACCAACGCTGTATGAAAAAATTAATTACATTAATTGCATGTTCAATTTATATTTCTAGTGCTTTTGCCCAACTGACTTTTCAGCCACGTAAGCTCTCCGATATGAACAAAGGTATTGTCTATGACAAGGAGTTTGTTATGGAGTTCAGATTACAGACCAATGGCTGGGGCATTGGTGCACAATGGGGCAACATTAGAACTTATTATTCAACGCGCTTCTATTACGTTGGTTTAGGCGAATTAAAGCACACTAGAGAAGTCAGGTCGAATACAGCAGGTTTCGGTACTCGGTCTTACATTTTTGGAAAACAAAACAACTTTTTCCAGATAAAGGGTGGAATAGGCGAGAAACGCTACTTTTCCGAACGAGCAGAAAAAAAAGGGTTAGCCGTAGGGATGAGCTATCGCATAGGACCAACTTTAGGTATCTTAAAACCCTATCAGTTAGACATTAGCTCTTCGGAAGGCTCTTCGCTAATAGGCTTCCAAACACGTTCCATCCGATATACTCCCCAAAATGCTAATGATTTTTTGGATAAAAATCGAATTGTAGGTGCTTCGGGTATTGGCAGTGGCTTGGAAAACATTTCACCTGTCATTGGAGGTAATGCTATGGTGGCGCTGCATTTAGATTTTGGTGCTTTTGAAGAGTTTGTAAAGGGAGTAGATGCTGGCATTATGTTTGATATTTTTTTACAGCCAGTTCCTATTATGATAGAAGCTGCTCGGTTTGATAACATCAAAAATCGCTCTTATTTCTTGAATGTATTCCTCAATTTCCAGTTTGGCAAGCGTTCTTAGGAAAATTACTGCAATAGTAACTTTAAATACTGCAAATTGGCTTGATTGGTTTTTGTTTCAATAGCTTTGAGAATATCGTATCGTTCTTTTTCTGTCAAATGAAAAGTCATAGAAGCCTCCTCATTTCGTGTGGTGGGTTCGTAAGTAAACCAGAGCATCTGTACTTTTTCTTTGCCCAACAGTTGATATAGAAAACTTATATCCTTGTCGTGCTCAAAATCTTGAAGTGCAATAATCTTACCTGCAATACCTAAAGGGTCAACCAATGATTTAAGAATACCATCATAATCATTTGCTTGAATTTGCCTAATGTTTCGAGGAATCCCTCTAGCAGCGATAATAACCACCCCACTGGTGTTTGCCTGAATCCAATCTTTGAAAACAGTGATAAATCGAGTGGCAGATTCTATACCAAAATTATCTCTGTAGCCAGCATCCATCACTTCAATGTTGGGCTTTGTAGGCAACGTAACACTGGGCAAAATATACGGATAAGTTGCATTCATGCGAAGTGCAGATAGTATTTTTAGATTGGGGGCTTGTTGATACTCAAATAGGCGTTGAAAATCAACGGCATCTATGTCAATTTTTGCATTCGCACCGCTTGGCATAGGCGCAATGGTCATGTATGCTACTTTATGTGGCGAAATCACCATTCTTCGGGCATCATTTACAATATATGGCGTAATGAACAGCATTGGAATTTGGGCTAATTCCTCTGGTATTTTGTAAGCATCAAGTGTTCTGTCCAGCAAGCCCTGTGTATTTTCATTGAGCTGGTGTTCAAAAATATAGCCCCTATCTTTTACATATTGTTGTGTGCCTAGCTTAAACTTACCTTTTGGCAAAAATAAATCATTGGTTACAATAGTGAAAGCAATAGGGTTGAGCAAATCTTTAGATATATTATAAATATGTTGAATGTCATAAGGATTTACCCGTGCACTAAATTGACTTCTCCAATACAATTCTCTGAAGTAGGTCATTCCTATCATTCCACCAGAGGCACCAGACATCAGCATGGTATGGCGCATTAAACTGCCTTCCGTCAAGCTATCCGCAGTGCGTATAACTTGCATTGCCCACGTTGCTGATTTTAGCCCACCACCACTTACACAGATAAACACCATTTTGGGTTTTTTCTCACCTGTGCGTATTTTCCAACGTTCCAATATTTGAATCGTATTTCTTTTGTCTTCTTCTATAGAGTTGATATTGAATAAATTAGAAAGAGTGTCAAAATGATAATGAGGTCGCTCTTGGGTATAATCCAGACCGTAAGCTTTGTTTTTATGGCTTAATACACCTTGTTTGGCTAAGAAATTCAACACGAGAAATAATGCTACCAATACAGTGAAACTCCAATGGTGAAACCAGTAAATAATTGCGCCAATTAAAGCAACTACAATACTCATAAACAGAAAAACACTTGCGCCTGCTGGAATCCTTGTATTGGGATTTTCAATAGAAATTCCGAGTAATACTAAAATAACCAAACTTAACAGTTGTACCACTAAAGCATTGGTGTGGTTTTGTTTGAATACGCCCATTAACATATCCAAGCTGTAATGAGCAATACTGCGCACAGGTCTTGGGAGTAAGGATTCAGTTAGATAGCTTTCCACGCGCCAACTTTTCACCTCAGAGCGAATTTCGTCTAAATCCAGCACTTTGCCCGGTGTTATAGATTGTAAAAAGTTACTGGATGTGCCTTCCAAATTTTTTGTGTAACTTAAAATATCTTTATTGGTGTAAATGAAATATGCCAATAAAAAAATGACTAAACTAAAAACACCAAAAATAAAACCAGCACAATTATAAATGGCTCGTTCCCAAGTAAATAGCCCTTCGTGAATTTCAAATTGAATGTGATAGTACAAGATAAGTACAATAAAGATGGCGGGAATAATAAAATTATTGATACAATATTTGGTAAAAGGTCGCTTCAATGTTGCTAAAAATGGGAAGTGATGTGCAGAGAGCATGTAAGTGCTCAAATTCCACGTCATGGAAAAACTAGCAAAACAAAAGCCCAAAAAGAAGAAACTCCAGAAATTGACTTCTCCTAGATATTCAGGCGACCAAAACAGATATTTTGCACCAAATAAATTGGCGATAGTACCCGTAATTAAAGCACCTAGCAATATCCAAATGCAAGTCAATAAGACATGACTGCGCAAATGTAAAAGCACAAGTTGAATGGCAAAAGAATAATAAATTTTACCTATTAGAGACTTCGCAACATATTTTCTGATATTCTTCAAGGCAATTACCTATTTATTTTCAGACAATAAGATACACTTTTTAGAAATACCACGTCTTATTTATTTGTACTAACGACTAAAATAAAAAATAGATAAATGTCATTGTATAAACTCGACCAAGAAGTCAACAAAATTAAAGATTCAAACGTCTAATCAAGAAAATTAAAATTATGAGAAAGATAATCTCTTTTTTTCTTCCCTTTTTTCTAGTAACCCAACTTCATGCACAAACAGAAAATGTTGTAGAATATTTGAATTTCTTCAACAACCATCATATTGCTATTAATAACGCAGCAATGGCTTATCTTCAATACTCTATTCATAGAGAAGATATTAACGAAATTGATGGGAAACGACAAGAAGTAGTAGCACAACTAACCATTAGCATTGACCAAATTAAGCAGTCCCCACCCTTTGGTGAGGACAACAGCCTAAAAGAGGAAGCGCTTAAAGTATATCAACTTTTGCTTAAATCATTCAGTGGCGACTTTTCAGAGTTATTTCAACTAAAATTACAAAGCCAGACTTCTTTTGAAGCAATGGAAAAATATTTTGCGGCTAGGAAAATAACGGAAAAGCAAGTGGAAGAAGCCTCTAAAAGATACTTAAATGCACAAATCAATTTTGCCAAAAAGTACAATGTTGAATTGATAGAAGCCGAGCAGAACAACGACATTGAAGTCTTGAATCGCTTAAATAATTACCACCAAGCGGTATTTTTGCGCTATTTTAAGGTAAACGTCCTCAACAATGATTTCATGGATGCCCTTAACATGCAAGATACTGAAAAAGCAACGAAAATACTGATACAACTCAAATCAGTAAGCGAAACAGAGTTGAAATCTTTACAAGCCATGCCTGGATTTGATGGTGATGAAAGCTATAAAAATGCAGCCATATCGTTAGTGCAAGAGGTAAAGAAACTATCTTCCGAGAACTACCCTAAAATGCTCAACATCTTAAAAAAGCCACAATCAGAACTTAGGCAGGAAGATGTAGAACAATTCAATAGTATTATTGCTACAACCCAAGTTGCGTTGCCTACTTTGAACAATAATGTAAATGTGGCGGGTAACGACTTACTGAAAAAATTTGTTCCAGAGCCAAGAGTTGGACAGCGTTTGTGAAACGCGAAAGGCTTTGAATAAATGATGTATGTTAACAGATTCTGATTTTTTTGTCAAAAGAGCCTTTTTCCCATATAGGAAAAGGCTCTTTCGCATTGATAGTTAGAAATAACAATTTTCCTGTTTTGGAAAAGCCAATCAAATTTTCCTATCTTTCGCCTCGCATATGAGAATATGATTAAAATTCAGGATTTATAAACCTAAAATTGTTGGTATTTGCATCATCTTGTTATTGATATTGGCAACACAAGAACCAAAATAGCACGCTTTGAATGTTCCGTTTTAAAAGAAAAATGGACAGTAGAGGCACTATCTATTCCTGTCATTAACCATATCTTAACCAACCATTCTATGGAAAGAATCATCTATTCTACAGTGGCAGGTATAGATGAGGCTGTGAAGGCACATTTAATGACGCATTCCTCTTTTTGTTTAGAATTGACACATACACTGCAATTCCCATTCAAAAATGAATACGAAACACCGCAAACATTAGGCAAAGACCGTTTAGCTGGTGTATCAGGTGCGCTGACGATGTACCCTAACAAAAATTGTCTTGTCATAGATGCAGGCACTTGCATTACTTACGACTTCCTAAAAGAAGGAAGCATTTTTTTAGGCGGCAATATTGCTCCCGGCTTGAAAATGCGTTTTCAAGCAATGCACCATTTCACAAAAGCCTTACCATTGGTGAATCCTGACGCTTTTGAAGCAATCACCGGTATTGGTAAAAGCACTCAAAGCGCCTTATTACAAGGCGGAGCAAGAGGTGCGGTATTAGAGATGGAAGGTATGATTCAATGGGCGCACCACAACTTTTATGACCTTAACGTCATTTTAACAGGTGGCGATGCTGTTTTTTTTGCAAATCATTTGAAAAGTAAGATATTTGTGCAACCTAATTTGGTCTTAATTGGACTGAATAAAATATTAGAATATAATGTTCGGCTGTTGGAATAGATTCTTAGTGGGATGGATAGCATTCATATTATTGACTGCAACAGAAGTAGGAGTAGCGCAAACTACACTTGAGCCTACAGCTAATTTCCCATATTCACGACTGGGCTTAGGTGACTTCCTAGATCCATTCTATGCTGCTAACGCAGGTATGGCTGGCTTGACCGCTACCATTCACGACCCTTTTCATCTGAACACCCTCAATCCAGCAGCACATGGTTGGTTGCGGGCAACTGCTTTTGAAACAGGTGTTTATAGTAAATATGCTCGTTTAAACAGTCAAGGGCAATCCAGTAGTGTTTGGGATGGCAACTTAAACTATATGGCATTAGGATTTCCAATGCGCAACCCTATTAACGAATCCCTAGATAGAAAAGAACCTAACTTTGGCTGGGGAATGGCAGTTTCACTTGCTCCGTATAGCCTAGTAAATTATGATATTGAATTGAGAACCCCATTAACGGACTCTTTGGCAAGTATAGGTACTTTTAGAGGAACAGGCGGAACATATAAATTTAATTTAGGTAATGGTTTTCGCTACAAAACATTTTCTGCTGGCTTTAATGTCGCTTATCTCTTTGGACGCATCAATAATACGCGATTGGTTAGCTTAGAAGACCAACTTACTTATTTTGCCAATGATTTTTCTGATGCCATCAATGTAAATGGTTTGGTTTGGAATGCGGGTTTGGCATATGATGTTTTCCTTAAAAAAAGGAATTCGTCTGGCGTAAAGGTTTACAATGGCAAGCGATTATCTTTTGGGGTTTATGGCAATACCAACACTAGTTTTATTACTAAAAGCGACCGATTGTACAAAAGAGTTTACGCTTTAGGTTCTTCTAGTTTACCTCAGAGCCAGAGAAATGACACTATTGTTAGTGCCTTAAACTTAAGAGAGGAAGGCACATTACCTGCTGCTTTTGGACTAGGAATAATGTACGAAAAAGTAGATAAAGTAAAAATAGGCTTAGAATATAACGCTACTTTTTGGAATAATTACGTCAATAAAGCACAAGATGATTTGTTGTCCAATAGTTATCGTATTGCTTTGGGTGGGGAGTATATTCCTGACTATGCGTCATTCAATAGCTATTTAAAACGAGTTCGCTACCGATTTGGCGTTTTTTATGAAACAGACCCTAGAAGTTTTAACAGTACACAACTTGAGCGTTTTGCTTTGACTACTGGGTTAGGATTACCTATTATACTACCACGTCAACAAACATCGTTTATAAATGTGGCGTTTGAACTAGGACAATTTGGTGTAACAGAAGGAATAATAGAAAGATATATAAAATGTACACTAGGTTTTACCCTTAACGATAATACTTGGTTCTTTAAACGTAAATTTAATTAATTATGAAGCAAATAGCAATTTTAGCCATTTTGGTTATGGCATTTACAGTGGAAGCACTATCGCAGTGCGCTAATTGGAACTCATTACCCAACAAAACAGAAATTGAGGAAGCACACGTGTTGTATCGAGACTTTTTCAAAGCTAAAAATTACAAAGAAGCACTAGGCTACTGGAAAAAAGCCTATGGAGCAGCTCCTGCCGCTGATGGAAAGCGCGACTGGCATTTCTCTAACGGCGTAGATATGCACCTTGAGCTATACAAGGTAGAGACAGATGCAGCAAAAAAAGAAGCCTATAAGCAAACTATTCTAAATCTTTATGATGAATGGATAAAGTGTATTGAAGCAGGTTCCATTGAAATTACAGGCTCTACCACTAAAGAGTATGCAGGCTACATACGCGGTCGGGAAGCATTCAATATGTATTACTTTTTAAATATGCCTTATGATGATGACATAAAGATGATAGATGAATGCTTAGACAAAGCTGGTAACAAGGCAGAATATATTGTCTTCGACCCATATGCAAGAATTGTAGTTTTTGAATTTACAAACCAGCAAATGGATAAAGCAACTGCAAGAAAAATACACAAACGATTAAACGATGTTGCAGATTACAATATCGCTAACAACAAAGAATTAGGCAGCTATTATGCTACGGCAAAAGAGTCCATGAATGCTGTTTTTGCACAAATTGAAGATGATATTTTCGATTGTGATTACTTCATGGAGAAATTAGTACCCGAATACAAAGCTGCCCCTAAGGATGGCGAGTTGGTAAAGAGAGTTTATGTAACTCTTTTGCAAAAGGGTTGTAATGCAGAAGACCCAATCATGGTGGAAATGAATAAGCGTTATGTAGCTTATGCTGATTCAGTAAATGCGGTGCTACAAGCAGATTTCTATGCGAAAAATCCAGGTGCACATGCTAGGGATTTGTACAAAGACGAAAAGTACGATGAAGCCATCAAAAAGTGGGAAGAGGCTATTAGTCAAGCCGAAAGCGAAGATAAAGTAGCAGAGTACAACTACTGGATTGGATATACTAAATTCCACAAAAAGCAAGAAACTTCATCTGCGTTGACTAATGCAAGAAGAGGATTGAATTCTCCTGATTACAGAGGAAAAGCCTTGATGTTAATTGGCGACGCTTATGCAAGATTGAGTAGAGGTTGTGGTGATGCTTCTTGGGAGCAGCGTCTAGCCATTATTGCAGTAATTGATAAGTATCAAGCTGCTAAAGCGGCAGATTCAAGTATTGCAGACGAAGCAAACAGAAAAATAGGTATTTACAGCAGTTCATTACCTGAAAGACAAGCTGGATTTATGCGTAAAGTAGGAGAAGGGGAAACTGTTAACCTTTCTTGCTTAGGTGAGTCTGTGCGAGTACGTTATATAGATTAATCTTTTTCTGAAAGACACAAAAACAGCCTCTTGTCTCAATATCGAAACAAGGGGCTGTTTTTTTAAAGTTCTAACCTTAAAAAGCGACCAGTGTGGCTTGCTTTACATTTGGCTACTTTCTCGGGAGTACCTTCCACCACAACTGTTCCACCATGCTGCCCTCCCTCAGGTCCAATGTCAATAACATAGTCTGCTACTTTTATTACATCCATGTTATGCTCAATTACTAGCACCGTATTACCTTTATCTACTAGGCGGTTTAAGACATTCAACAACTGTCGAATATCCTGAAAGTGCAACCCAGTGGTTGGTTCATCTAAAATATAAAAAGTATTCCCAGTATCTTTCTTGGACAATTCTTCCGCTAGTTTCACACGCTGTGCCTCTCCGCCAGAGAGCGTTGTGGCTTGCTGACCTAGTGTAATATAAGTTAAGCCTACATCTTGCAAGGTTTTTAGCTTGCGGTAGATTTTCGGAATATTTTCAAAAAAGCCAGTGGCTTCCTCTACGGTCATATCAAGTACATCACTAATAGATTTTCCTTTGTAGAGAATCTCTAATGTTTCTCTGTTGTAGCGCCGTCCTAAACACGTTTCACAAGGTACTTGTACATCGGGCAAAAAATTCATTTCTATGGTGCGCACACCAGCTCCTTGACAAGTCTCACATCGTCCGCCTTTTACATTAAAACTAAAGCGTCCTGCCTTATAGCCTCTTATTTTTGCTTCGGGCAGATTGGTGAATAAACTGCGAATCTCACTAAATACGCCAGTATAAGTAGCTGGATTAGAACGCGGTGTCCTGCCAATAGGCGATTGATCTATTTCAATGACTTTATCCAAATGTTCCAATCCTTCAACAGCATCATAAACCAATGGCTTTTTTAAGCTATTGTAAAAATGTTTTCTCAAGATAGGATATAACGTTTCGTTGATGAGCGTGGATTTTCCACTACCTGATACTCCTGTCACGCAAATGAAACATCCTAGCGGAAAATTGACACTTACATTTTTTAGGTTATTTCCTGTTGCATTTCTTAAAACCAGCGACTTCCCATTCCCTTTCCTACGTTTTTTGGGGCATTCGATTCTGACTTCATTGCTGAGATATTTTGCTGTTATAGTGTTGTTTCGTAGAAAATTGTCAGGTGTTCCTTCTCCAACAATAGTACCTCCTAATTTACCCGCTCCAGGTCCAAGGTCAATCAAATAATCAGAAGCGAGCATAATATCCTTGTCGTGTTCCACGACGAGCACTGTATTACCAATATCTGTTAAGTTGCGCAAAGCTTCTATTAAACGTTGGTTGTCTCTTTGATGCAATCCAATACTCGGTTCATCCAAAATATAAGTAATGCCTGTAAGTTGCGAACCTATTTGTGTGGCTAAACGAATGCGCTGTGCTTCGCCACCAGAAAGCGTACGCGAAGGACGATTCAAAGTCAAATAGTCTAAACCTACATTAAGCAAGAAGCCAAGCCTCAATCGAATTTCTTTAAGAATTTCTCTAGCGATAGTACCTTGACGTTCTGTTAGTTGCGTTTCAATTGAATTACTCCATTCTTGTAACGCCGACAAATCCATGTTGGCAAGTTGGGCAATATTTTTGTTGCCTACTCTGAAATGGAGGGACTCTTGCTTCAAGCGGTCGCCATGACACGTGCCACAAGTATCAACCGTCATATATTCCTCTGCGACTTGCCTTACCTTTTCGGAAGTGGCATCGTTGTACCAACGTTCGAGCATTACGCTTAATCCTTCAAAAGCAACCTGATAAGTTTGATTACCATAAGTAACCTTAAATTCCTTTTCTTTACTACCATAAAGAATAGCGTTCAAACCTTCTTCTGGTATTTTATTGATAGGCGTTGAAAAGCTAAATTTATAGTGCTTTGCCATTTCGCGAAGTTGCTTAAACGTCCAGTTGTCGCGAACCTCACCTAGTGGTGCAATCCCTTGCTCATTAATGCTTTTAGAATAGTCAGGAATGACTTTTTCCAAGTCAATTTTGTTGATGTAGCCCAATCCACTACAAGTAGGACACATACCGTAGGGCGAATTAAAAGAAAAGGTATTGGGCGAAGGTTCTTCATAAGAAAGACCTGTTTCGGCATCCATTAGGTTTTTGCTAAAAGGCATCATTTGATTGGTTTCCATATCTTGAATGAAAACCAAACCGTTACCCATTTTTAAAGCAGTTGCTAACGAAGCACTAAGGCGATTGCTTTGACTAGTGGATACTTTAAGTTTATCAATCACTACTTCAATATCGTGAACTTTGTAACGGTCGAGTTGCATATTGAGTTGAATATCCATCATTTGACCATCTACGCGCACGGTAGGATAACCTTGCTTTCGGATTTGCTCAAATAACTCTCGATAGTGCCCTTTCCTTCCTCGAATGAATGGAGCAAGCAAGACGATTTTCCTGCCATCGAAGTATTCATATATTTGTTGTGTAATTTGCTCTTCAGTGTAGCGCACCATTTTTTTGTCTGTATTCATGGAATAGGCTTCGCCAATGCGGGCAAAGAGCAACCGCAAAAAATCATAAACTTCCGTAATTGTACCTACCGTGGAGCGTGGATTGCGCCCCGTAGTTTTTTGTTCGATGCTAATAACGGGGCTAAGCCCTG
>CALDYY010000044.1 GCA_937944245.1 uncultured Saprospiraceae bacterium
AGTACCACACCTTGACTACGCTCTGTCAGCAGTTGCTCAAAATTAGCTTTTGCGGTGGCGCCAATAACTGTTATATTTTTACCAACTCGCTGGGCAAGGTCTTGTTCATTGTAGTAATTCAATGCCGATTCTTTGCGATCGTAATTAAAGGCGTATTGATGTAAGATTTCATCTTCTTTTAGGGATAAGCGATAATAGCCTGCCGATTTAATCTGATTGTTTACACTCAGAAATACTTTCGAGCCTACAACACGTTGTTCGGGGATAACTTCTTCCTGTTCACTCTTCAGTTTATAAACTTGTTCTTTTTCCGAAATAATATGTTTAGCTTCTAGCACATCATCCTGCCCAATCGTATAAGCAATTCGTGGTGCTTGACCCGCAGCTATTGCCATTTTGAAAATCATGGGAATGAATATCTCGCCATTGCGCACCAAATCGCTGTATTGCTCACTCAACGGGGCAGCGCATAAATACAAGTTGCCATCGCCGATTTGATTTTTAACTAAGAAAGGACTACCTTCTCTATAAGCCATTAAAGTTTCCTGCTTGCGGCTACCGTAGCTGGTCAAGGTGTAGTTGCCTTGTGTGCTAGGCAGTTTTAAATTAGCGTCCATCTTTTCAAAAACATCGTTGAATACGAATTCGCTAGTATTTAGGCTTCCTACGGTTTTTACTTGATTGTCAAATCGTTGTAGTTCATTAGCGGGGAAGGCTCGTAAAAAATCATTGAAAGTATTAACATTTGCGGAAGCACTTGGGAAAATCAATAAATTGCCTCCATTGGATACATATTGCTTGAGTGCTGCTGTCAGACCAGAGGAAATATTCTGCAAGTCATTTAAAATAATCAATTGATAATCAGAAAATTGAGCATAATTGAGATTTTGATTATTTTGATTATCTAGTTTAAAATAAGGCAAACCAGCAAAAGCCGCATTCAAATAGCGATTCGATACTCCACTTTCGTTAATGGCTAACATATTAATCTGTGTGGCTACTTTGAAAGTCAAATAATAGCGGTCATCGAATGTAATTGGGTAGTCTGTAATCTGTAGCTCTGCTTCTTGCCATCCTATTCCCAAAGCAGTAATCGGGGTTGTGTCCACTACAAAACCGTTGGCAGGTATGGTTAGCGTACCAACAGGTTTGGTTTGACCGGCGTAATTGATAGAAAGCCTTACACTTTCCGCAGGTTCATTACTCCAGTTGCGCACTTTAACTACTAGGGCACCCGTTTGATTAATTATTTGAACTGGTGCAACGAACCAAGTAGAATCAATGCTAATATTTTTTTCTTGAACTGCTTGTAATGGAATCAGATTGATTTGCGCGGAAGTGTCTTGCCAAGAGAATAATCCCTCTGTAATATTTTTTTGAAAATCGGATATTTGATAGATTATAGGATTGTCAATATTCTCTACATCAACGACTTGTATTTGTCGTACTAGGACTTTATCTAATTTGTTAACACTAGGGCTAATGTTAATATCATCAATGAAACTTAGGGCTTCTTCTTTGCCGACTAGCCTTTGGTGTTTGCCCTCGAAGTCGTTGGTTAATATCTGAAAGCGGTCTTCCGCTCCATAAACTTGGATTATTTCTCTTGCCCGTTGTTTAGCTCTCTCCAATAATGGCACATCTTCGCTCAAAGCCTCCATGCTAAAAGAGTTATCCACATAAATGCTTACAGCTTTTTTACCTTGTCTTATTTCTTTGTCTTTAGGCAAGAAGGGTTGAGCAAAAGCTAAAACCAAGAATGTTACTGCTAACAAACGCATTAGAAGAACCAACAGATTTTTTAATCTTGACCTAGCACTTGTTTCCTCCTTCACTTCTTTTAAGAAGCGAACATTAGGGAAGTAAATTTTCTTGAATCTGCGAAAATGGAAAAGATGAATAATAATTGGAATGGCTAAAGCCAATAATGCCCATAAAAATGTTGGAAATATAAATTGCATGTAATTTGATACTTTGACGGCAATAATGTTTGCTACTTTTTTATTGCTATCTCTTAATTGTAAAATGCTAAAGTTAGTCTAAAGTTGAGTATATCAAAAAAAAAGTCCACCTCAAGGCGAGGCGGACGCATCAAAACAAAACGAAAAACCAACTTTAAACAAGTCTCTTAATCAGCGAAATTAACTAAAGCTCACCGTTATTGTTTCATTTCATATGTTAAGAAATTCTTAAAATTTTTATCTTGATTTCAGCCGTACTTCTTTTACCGCGTACTTTCCATCTCTATATATCTTTATTTCAGCTACATCTCCAACTTTTAAACTACTAACTGCCTCTTGAAGTTCAGGGAAATTGCGAATTATTTTTCCATTCAGACCAACAATAATATCTCTTGGTAGCAATCCTGCGTATTGTGCAGCTCCACCATCTACTACCTTATCTATTACTACGCCCTGCGTAATGTTTGGGTCGAGGTTGTAACCCTGAATAATTTTTCTTACAGAAGGTTCTTTACTGGTCAAATCCAACACTTCCACGCCAAGCATGGCACGCTGGTAGCCTCCATTTTCAATAATGTCATCTGCAATTCGCTTTGCTAAGTTAATAGGAATTGCGAAGGAGTATCCCGCAAAAGTACCTGTTTTAGTTGCTATTGCCGTATTGATACCTAGCAATCGCCCTTCTGAATCTACTAATGCACCGCCACTGTTACCGGGATTGACTGCTGCATCTGTTTGAATGAAAGATTCAATTGCATTTGCCATGCTGCCGCGAATAGCATTAATATTTCTTCCCCTTGCACTGATGATGCCTGCTGTAACCGTCGAAACAAGGTTAAATGGGTTGCCAACTGCTAGTACCCACTCGCCCACTTCTGCATTGTCTGAGTTAGCAAGTTGTAAAGTGGGTAACCCAGTAGCCTCTATTTTTAGTACAGCAATATCAGCTTCAGGATATGTTCCAATGACTTCTGCACGAAATTTCCTGTTATCATCCAATGTTACATCTATTTCATTGGCAAAACTCACCACATGGTTATTGGTGATAATGTACCCGTCAGAAGTATAGATAACACCTGACCCTGAGCCTTCTTTAGGTAACTGAAAATCACCAAAAAACAAGTCAAAAGGATTACCGCTACGGCGGTCGTTCTTTACGCTTGGTGAAGTTTGCTTAGCTTCGATATTGACCACTGCTGGCGTAGCAATACGAGCTGCTTCTTTGAAGTCGAAAGGGACTTTCACTATTGTTGTCGGTGTCGCCGAACGCATATTTATTTGCTGTACCGCTGGTAAATCATTGGATGGTGATTGACTTGACCATTGTGTTCCAAAAAATACAACTAGTCCTCCTAAGATTCCTGCTGAGATTAATGATATTAATTGCTTCATCGCCTATTGATTTTTTGATCAATTTAATAGTTAATGCCTAATTTACCAATACATAACCATTAATATTTATAAATTGTTACAAAGTTAAATTCGTTTAACAGGATGTTAACGGCGATTTTGTACTTTTAAAATCACTTTTTGACACTAGAGTGTCCAAAGTATTGAATGTTAGCAAATTTAAGTGAGTATTTCCCAACCAATAATAGAGCGATCATCACTGCAAGATAATAGAAATTGCTCATTCCACAAAAGGCGATTCACAGAATTTATATGTCCTCTGTCTCTAAAGGTCTCTAGCACTTTAAGTAATTTGTAGCTGCTAGCATCCCATATTTTAATAGTCTTGTCGCGACTAGCTGTTGCCATCCAATGCCCTTTGGGATGAAATATAATATCGTTGATAGTGAACCAATGGGCAGGTTCGCTAAGTACGCAATCATAATTTTGTTCAATATTCCATACTTTTAAATGGGCATCCCTACCGCCACTTACTAAATGTATCCCATTTGGGCTGTAACAAACGGTAAAAACAGAATTGCCGTGAGCTTGTGCTATGGTTTTTTTAATTTCAAAAGTAGAAAGGTCGAGTATATAAATATTATTATCACTTGCTCCCAATGCCATTTCATTTCGTTTCTCATGAATGGCTATTGAGCGAATAGCACTGTAAGTAAGTTGTAAACTTTCCAAACTTTTGGCATTTTCGATAGACCAGCGTGTAAGTATTCCATCGCCTCCTGCGGTGAACACATATTTATCTTGCCGAGCAATAGCGTAAACGCCTTTCTTGTGGTGTGCAATATTTTTAGTTTCGTTGGGTTGGTTTAAGTCAATCCAATGAACGCCACCATTCATATTCCCTGCCACTATGCGGTGTCGCTCTAGCAAAGGACACATAGAAAAAATGTTAGTTTCTACCTTAGCAATTAGCTTACCGAAATCTGGTTGATCTAAGTTCCAGCGAACAATCCAACCATTACCATCACCAGAATAAACGTATTGTTTGATATTATCAAAGAAGAGGTCATAAATGGCAGCGTTATGTCCTGTGAGCTGTATTTTTTTTTGGACTTTCATAGCCATTAAGGTACTTGGTTAACTGCTTCGTCGTCGTAAAATCGTTTAACACTTACGGCACTGGCTAGTTCATTAGGAATTGTAACAATTCTATGCTCTTGTTCTACTTCAAAGCAGCCATTCACTTTTTGTTTGAGCGATATGGGAACATCGGGCATCAATCCTAAATCCCATAATTTAGCAGTTACAATATTGCTGATTTGTTCATGGGTAATGATGGCTTTCTGTGCAACAGGTAGTTGGCTGATGGTCAAGGCTGTTCTACTTGGAATAGGCGAACCGTGAGGGTCTTTGGTTGGATACCCTAAACGCTGATCTACTTCATCTAGCAAATCATCTGTCAAGAAATGTTCAATTTGCTCTGCTTCTTCGTGTATTTGATCTTGGCTTAACCCTAGATGTTCGACCAAATAGGTTTCCCAAAGCCGATGCGCTCTGATAAGTTGCTGTGCAGTATTTTTTCCTTTTTCAGAAAGCAATAATTTTTCCTTTTCAAAAAAACCATTTGAACGAAGTGTTTGTACATGACGCTGTGTTTGAGCTTGGGTATAGCTCATTTTTTCGGAAAGTACCGATAAATTAAGTTCATTTTCCTCCTGTAAACGATAGGTCGTTTTCATAAAATCTTCCCAACGAATACGTCGCTTGAGTTGCCTTTTTCGCGTTGCTTTCCAAACCAAACCTTTTTCTGGAGCAAACATTACTGCTAAGAAGTAAAATAGCGTAGCAACAAGTGCCATTGCAGGGCCAGGAGTGGTATCCAGAACAATAGCTATAAATAGCCCCAAAGTAGCGGAAATTAAACCAAATAAAGCGGAAATTACGACTATGCGTTCTAGTCGTTTGCTAAGTAATAGTGCGGTACTAGCAGGTGTAATAAGCATCGCTACCACAAGAATAACGCCAACAGTTCTAAGTGAAGCGACTACCGAAAATGCTAGTAACAACATGAGGAAATAATGTACCGTTTGTACGGATATGCCCATGGTACGTGCAATGATAGGCTGAAAAGTAGTTGCAAAAAAATAACGATAAAGCAGCACAACACTTGCCAAAACATAGATTAAGACAATCAGTATAAGATATAAATCCTCTGTGGATACTCCTAAAATATTGCCAAATAAAAAATCTTTCAGGTCAAGATGAACACCAGGTTTTCGATTGATACTGGAAATACCAATAACGCCCAAAGAAAACATAGCAGTAAAAACAATGCCAATAGCGGCATCATTTTTAGTATTTACTTTTTGTTGAATCCATGTAATGATTACCGCAGTGATTAAACTAGCTGCAACGGCTCCTGTGAATAAACCTATGGCGGTTTGCCCAACCAAAATAAAAGCAACGACCACCCCAGGTAAGATGGCATGTGCCAGTGCATCACCAATTAAAGACATATTTCTTAGGACGATAAATGCACCTAAAACCCCGCACATTATCCCCACCATACTAGAAGCTAGAAATGCTCTAATCGCCCACGATTCTTGCCATACATACCATATATTCTCCATTAGAATTTTATTTTATTTCATTGGTAAATAGTGAGGTCATAGATTATTTTTATGATGCTTACCAACTGTATCAATACAAATATAAATGGCTTTTAGTTGATGTTAACAAGCAAATTTAGACGGCACTAAAAATTATTAGATAATGTAAAAAAGTATTAAAATAAATTACACATTTTAACAGACTACTAGCATTTAGAAAACAAAAAACTATATTTACAGTTATTACGGCTTGTCGTTGAAAAGGACTTTTTTAACCACATTTCGTAGCAACAAAACGAAGTATGAAGATTGGAATACCAAAAGAAACAAGAGATCAAAGAGTGAGTATGGTGCCAGAGGTCATCAAAAAACTTGATTCACTCAAAGTAGAATTTTTAGTAGAACAAGGTGCTGGAATAGCCTCAAGTCTAAATGATGATATCTATAAAGCAGTTGGTGCAGTCTTAACAGACCGTCAAACCTTATTAAAATCATCTGATATTATTATAAGTGTTAATCCACTAGAAGCAGCAGATTTGAAACAGCTTCGCGCTGAAACAGTGCTGATTTCTATGTTTGCACCTTACGCTAATGCCGATATTGTTACTCAGCTACAACAACATCAGTTTCGGGCATTCAGTTTAGACATGATACCGCGTAGTACGCTTGCACAGTCGGTGGATATACTTTCTTCTATGGCTTCAGTAGCAGGTTATCGTGCAGTATTGACAGCCGCTTTTCATTTACCGCGTTATTTTCCCATGATGATAACTGCCGCCGGCAGCATTCGCCCAGCAAAGGTATTGGTGCTTGGTGCGGGTGTAGCAGGATTGCAAGCCATTGCAACCGCAAAACGCTTAGGTGCAATGGTAGAAGCCTCCGATGTACGACAAGCAGCAAGGGAAGAGGTAGAAAGTTTGGGCGCTAAATTTGTGGAAGTAGAAGGCGCAAAAGATAGCAAAGATGCTGGTGGATATGCCGTAGAGCAAACCGAAGATTTCTTGCGTCGGCAGAGGGAAGAAGTACAAAAAAGAGCAGCAAAAGCAGATGTAGTTATCACAACAGCACAGGTAAGAGGGCGAAAAGCTCCTATTTTATTACTGAAAAGTACCGTAGAGCAAATGCGACCCGGTTCGGTAGTAGTGGATTTAGCTGCTTCTACCGGCGGAAACTGTGAACTAACGGAAGACAATAAGATAGTCATTCACAATGGCGTAAAAATTATCGGTAACTCAGCATTACCTAATGATATGCCTCAAGATGCCAGCGTATTGTTCAGTAACAATATGGCTAATTTCCTAAAACTCATCATCAAAGATGGTCAACTTCATATCAATGAAAGCAACGAAATTGTAGCTTCCACTTATATCACTAAAACTATAACTGCATAATTATCATGGAAGGAATACTCGAATTTTTTAATAATAATCTCTATATCATTTACTTACTCATCTTCACGATTATCCTTGGTTTTGAGATTATCTCAAAAGTACCTACTGTGCTTCACACGCCGTTAATGTCTGGCGCAAATGCGATAAGTGGCGTGGTCATCATTGGTGCTATTATTCTTATTCGTCAAGCGCAATCCGATGATTATTTCACGCTAGGTGCGGGTACCTTAGCTGTTGTGCTAGGTATGATTAACGTGGTTGGTGGTTTTGCGGTTACAGACCGTATGTTAGAAATGTTCAAGAAAAAAAAGTAAACAATGGTATTAACATCTATTATAAACTTATCTTATCTACTTGGGGCATTAGCATTTGTAGTTGGTTTGCGCCGATTGAGTTCCCCAGACACTGCTCGTCGTGGTAATTTATTAGCCGCGTTGGGTATGAGTATTGCCATCATTGCAAGCATGATTTATCCTTTCTCCAATGCTGATAACAACTATATCTGGATTGGAGGAGGATTAATTGCTGGCACGCTCATTGGTTTAGTTGCTGCTAGGCGGGTACAAATGACAGATATGCCACAAATGGTATCTATCTTTAATGGTTTGGGTGGAGCTTGCGCTGTTGTCTTGGCAATGATAGAACTTGTTCAATTTTACGGTGGAGTGGCAAAGTCAACGCAAGAATTAGTGGTTATTGTACTGGCATTACTCATTGGTGCAGTGGCTTTTACAGGAAGTATCCTTGCCTATTTAAAACTAGATGGCAAGGTTTCTGATAGTCAAGTTACTTTGCCATCTCATAGTTTAATCAACAACCTACTGTTAATCATCACTTTAGGTTTAAGTATTTACCTTTGTGTTACTGGTGGTAGCTTGTTCATCGCATTGCTTTTAATGGCGATAGCACTGATTTATGGGTTTTCTTTTGTCGCGCCTATTGGTGGTGCAGATATGCCTGTTGTAATTTCTTTACTTAATTCATTTACAGGGCTTTCGGCTGCTGCTGCTGGCTTGATTTACAACAATAATATCATGTTGATTGGCGGGATTTTAGTAGGTGCATCTGGAACAATATTGACCGTTTTAATGTGTCAGGCGATGAATCGCTCTTTGTTTAATGTGCTTATTGGTGGATTTGGTGGTAATGCTGCAACAAGTAAAGCACAACTGGGCGAGCAAGTTGCCAGAGAAGTTGTTCCAAATGATGCTGCTATTCAATTATTTTATTCTCAGTCAGTTATGATTGTTCCCGGATATGGATTGGCGGTGGCCCAGGCTCAAAAGATAACTAAGGAATTAGACGATTTACTAGAAACTAATGGTGTAAGCGTTCAGTATGCGATTCACCCCGTAGCTGGTCGTATGCCAGGACACATGAATGTGCTACTTGCAGAAGCCGATGTGCCTTATCCAAAACTCCTTGATTTGGATGATGCTAATGATGCACTTCCCAATACAGATGTTGTGATTGTGGTAGGTGCAAATGACGTGGTAAATCCTGCTGCTTTGGATGACCCCGGCAGTCCTGTTTACGGGATGCCAGTTTTGAATGTTTGGGAAGCCAAAAACGTTATTGTGCTGAAACGCAGTATGAATCCAGGTTATGCAGGTATTGAAAATCAATTATTCTTTCACCCAAGAACAAAAATGCTATTTGGGGATGCTAAAGCTAGTATTCAAAAATTGGTTAGTGAGGTGAAAGGATTGAGATAAAACAACATTAAGCTAAGCGTGAAAAAGAATTATACGATTTATCAAGTGGATGCTTTTGCAGACGAAGTGTTCAAAGGAAATCCTGCTGCTGTTGTTCCTTTAGCGCAGTGGTTGCCTGACACGCTGATGCAGGCTATCGCCGCAGAAAATAACCTTTCTGAAACAGCTTTTTTCGTAAAAAAAAATGAGCTATTTGAACTGCGCTGGTTCACGCCATTGATGGAAGTTGACTTGTGTGGTCATGCTACCTTAGCTAGTGCACACGTCTTGTACGCCCACTTATCTTATATGCAACAAGCTATTCATTTTTCCACTAGAAGTGGTATTCTAACAGTTGAAAAGGCAGACGTAGGATATGTCATGAATTTTCCAACAGATGTCCCTTCTTTGGCTGACCAAGATAAATGGATAGAGAAGACATTACAAGATGTAGCTATTCTTGAACTATACAAAGGTAAAGACGATTATCTCGTGGTGCTAGATAGCGAAACTGCTGTAAAAACACTTGTTCCTGATTTACGAGCGCTAGCATTAGCGCCTAAAAGAGGGCTTATTATTACTGCTGCTGGCAATGAAGTGGACTTTGTTTCTCGATGTTTTTACCCCAAATATGGTATTGATGAAGACCCAGCAACGGGTTCTGCACATACCTTGCTCACCTCTTATTGGGCAAAGCGATTAGGCAAAACGAAATTAATTGCCAAACAAATTTCTCAAAGAGAAGGTAATTTGATTTGTCATCACTTAGGAGACCGTGTAGCTTTGGAAGGGCGAGCGGTTACTTATTTGATTGGAACAATTTTTTGCTAGGTTTCCAAGCAAAAGTTCGCTAATAAATTTATCTTTTTCTTAACAGTAAAAAATACCTTTGTAGCGTTAAGAAAAAAAATTAAATAACTATGATGTTTAGGTACTTAATTGCGATTGTTTGTTTGAGTTTTTTCTCCTTTGCGCTTCATGCACAAGCACCGCTAATATTAGGTGTTTACAACAAAAAAGTAAATCCATCAGAAACTGTCTGCGTAGGCGTATATGGTAGAAGTTTTGACCAAATTTTATCCATGCAATATACTGTTGCTTGGAATCCGAACGTGCTAGAATTTAAGGAAATAAAAGGCTTTTCCTTACTCGGTTTGAATATCAATAATTTTGGACTAAATAAAACTAAAGAAGGATTCTTCACCTTTTCTTGGTACGATCCCCAACTTCGTGGTGTTACTAAAGCGGATGGAGAGCAACTTTACGAAGTCTGCTTTCAAGTGAATGCCCCATCAGGTACAAAAGCACAACTGCAATTTACCAGTAACCCCACTACTATTGAAGTTTCCATGGGAAGAGGTGTTCTCATTGAACTGAAAACTGAAGGTGGAAAAATTGAAGTACGCTAATTATATTTATATTGCTCAAATATTAACTTATCTTAATTTATAATAATTAAGACAAAAACCCTGCCAATGCCTAAAACCTAAACAAATATGCAAAAAACTTATTTTGCTTCTGATTTTCACTTGGGCGTGAATGGACGACTTAGTACCCAAGACCGGGAAAAGCAAATTGTGCGTTGGCTTACACACATTCAAGAAGACGCAGAAGCCATTTATTTGGTAGGAGATATCTTTGATTTTTGGTTTGAGTACAAAACGGTAATCCCCAAGGGTTACATTCGCTTGTTAGGTAAACTAGCAGAGTTGCGCGATGCCCAAATTCCTATTTATTTTTTCACAGGAAACCACGATATGTGGATGTTCGACTATTTTACCAAAGAATTAGATATCCCTATCTATCGCCAACCAATTCTTCGAGAAATTCATGGAAAAATATTTTTTATCGGTCATGGTGATGGTTTAGGACCTAACGATTACGGTTATAAACGCTTAAAGAAAATATTTGCTAATTCCTTTTGCCAGTGGCTTTTTCATCGTTTGCATCCTAACTTTGGTATTGGTTTAGCACGATATCTATCTGCAAAAAGTAGAAAAAATGATCCCGTAGAAGAAAGATTCTTAGGCGAAAATGAGTGGCTACTAGCCTATGCTAATCGAAAAATAACGCAAATACCTCATATTGACTACTTTGTCTTTGGTCATCGGCATTTACCCATAGATACTTTGTTGAACAATCAACGAGGTCGCTACATTAATATAGGCGAATGGCTGCATCATAACTCCTATGGTATTTATGATGGTAAAGATATGAAACTAGCGTTTTTTGAAAACTCTGAAGGGGTTGTTTTCCCTTAATGTTGCAAACGGCTATCCTTTCCGATAATAACAAAATATTTGCACAAATATTTGCACTTTTCATAAAAAGTATATATTTTTGCGTTCCGAAACAGCGCGGTGTGGAGCAGTTGGTAGCTCGTCGGGCTCATAACCCGAAGGTCGTAGGTTCGAGTCCTGCCGCCGCTACTATAAATAGCTTTGTAAACGTTTAGTTTGCGAAGCTATACTCTTTATGTCAAACGACATACAGCACATATACATGCCATGTAAAAATTCTCTTGGTTAGTTTTTGATGCTTTCTTTTTACTTAACAATCTTCTGCTACCCAAAGATGCGGACTTTGGAGTAGCAAAGTCGGTTATATTCAATCTTTAAAACCCTGTTATCACCAAATATAAATTTACTTTATCTTGGAATGGTAATTAGGATTAGATAAAATTATACTTTTCAAGGCATAAAAAGAATTAAGGTTTTGCCAGCACTTACACCTGCTTAACCGTAGGCATAACCTTACATCTCGAAAATTTCCAGTTTTCATAATGTGCAAAGGCTATGGAAAAACCTCCAACTGCCGTAGCAAAATGTTCTAAGTCATGCTCAAGGAAGCGACTAATTGCCAAGATAGAAAAACCTACCAACGCCCAAATGACGGGAGATAGCCTACGGTGGTCTTTGAAAAATCCTTTTCCGATTGCCCATGAACCAATAATAATCGCGGTAATGACTAATCCCCATTCCAAAAGAGGTGTTTCTAACCAACCAGCACCTCCCAATAGCCCCAGAGATAGTAACACTGGAATAGCTAAACAATGAATGGCGCATAAAAAAGAAGCAGAAAAGCCTAGAAAATCTAAATTCCAACTAAAAAAACGCATGAATTATCCTTTTTTAAGGAAACGCATATGATGCAACTTGGTTGCATAAAACATGGCGTAATTGTT
>CALDYY010000045.1 GCA_937944245.1 uncultured Saprospiraceae bacterium
TTGCGGTTGGGATATACCTTGTGCAGCAGATTTTTCTTTTTTACCTCCATACAATTCTTCTTCCACAATTTCTTGCGCTTGTTCTACACATACCTCGCAGATATGCCCTTCAATACCTGCAATAAGCAGCAATGCTTCTGACTTATCTCTTCCGCAAAAAGAGCATCTAAAATTCTGTTTAGTTCGGCGCATTTCCACTTTAATTAACTGTTTTGTGAAAGAATAATGGATGGAAAGTTGATTAATCCTGTCCCTTTCCGAGTATAAAACTAGAACTTTTGAAGTATCAAGCACTTCAAAAGTCCTAATTTAAAAATCAATGCTTAGGCTTCTTTTTTCCCTCTTATCAATACCTCGTCCACTAAGCCATATTCTACTGCATCTTGCGAAGTTAACCATCGGTCTCTATCAGAATCTGCTTCAATTTTTTCATAAGGTTGACCAGTGTGCTCACTTAAAATGGTGTATAGTTCTTCTTGCATTTTTTTCACCAATTTGTAGGAGATTTCCATGTCAGACACTTGACCTTGCATACCACCAGAAGGCTGATGAATCATAACGCGGCTGTGCTTTAAGCAAGAGCGTTTGCCATTTTTGCCTGCTGCCAACAGCACCGCACCCATAGAAGCTGCTAGACCGGTACAGATAGTAGCTACATCGGGGGTAACATACTGCATGGTATCGTAAATACCCATACCTGCGATGACAGAACCACCCGGGCTATTGATGAAAATTTGAATGTCTCGCTTAGGGTCAGTTGACTCCAAAAAGAGCATTTGCGCTTGAATGATATTAGCAATATCATCCATTACAGGCGTTCCTAAAAAGATAATTCTATCCATCATCAATCGAGAGAATACATCCAACACAGAGATATTAAGTTGGCGTTCTTCAATGATGTTGGGGGTTACATAATTGGTAGGCATATGATTAGCCGCAAATTTAGCATAACCTTCTATGCGAGTGCTACTCATGCCCATATGCTTTACAGCATATTTTTTAAATTCATTTTTATCAAACATACATCGAGTGTTTTGTTAAGAAAGATAGTATTCTTGAAATACATCGCTCTTACTGATTTTATATTAGTTGTCCACTAATGTAAACGTCTATCTCTGCAACGGGTTGAGCAATTTATTTGAAGTTAATAGAAAACACATTCTAATTTGCTCATTTGTCCAACGTCCAACTTAAAAATTAGGCTATCTTTTCAAATTAATTAACTTCTGTTATTTGCCTTATCAATATTGTATAATTCATCATCAAAAGGCTAAACTAGGGCTATATTAATTGTTTTCTCTAGCTTTTTGTAGTAAATTTTCGAGCTCTTCGTAACTAATAGGTTGCTCCTCAATCGTAACTAATTCTTTTACCTTTTCTAGCACTTTAGCATTCAGAATACTTTCCTGAATACGTAGCACTTCATCTTTGTTATTTAACATTCTTCCGACGATGTTATCTAGCATTTCCATGTTAGAAATGTAAGCACCATACATTCTTAAAACTGTATTGCGTGCGAAACTTACGATTTCTTCTTTTTCCACTTGGATGTCATGCTCTTTCTCCAATTTACCTCGAAGGATAGTCCATTTCAACGCTTCTTCGCTTCGCTCATATTCTTGATTAACTTCCTCTGCGGTACGTTCCTCCTCACTAGAAACTAACATCCATCTTTTCAAAAAATCACTAGGCAGTTCAATCGGGTTTTTAGCAATGAGTTGCTCTTTGAGTGATTCGAATAGCAAGTTTTTTGTGTTGGCTTCGCAACCTGCTAGTAAGTCCTCCAATATGGCGGCTCTAGCTTCCGCTTCTGTGGTAATATTGCGTTCTTCACCGAATATTGCCTTGAAAAATTCAGGGGTCAATTCTGCAGGCTCCATGCGAGTAACGCCTACAATCGTCAACTCAAATTCTGGATTGAAGGTTCGCTCATCTCCTTTTTCCAAGCGAAGATAATACTGGCGTACTTTACTTTCGTCAAACGCTTGTTCTATCTCAAAAATATTTAGCGTTAGGGTCTCTCCCTTTTTCTTGCCTAATAGAGCAGCCTTAGCTTTAGAAGACACTTTTTCGTCAACAAGAATGGCAAACTCACTTTCTATACCGCCTTCTTTCGGAACGCCGTTTTCTAGTTCTTTCGCTGCCAGTCTAACAAAATCTTGTTCTTGAATATCGTCTTCTATCTCAATTTGCTTACCTTGTCGTTTTCTGTCTAGTTCTAGTTCCTTGTCTATAACGTCTTCTGGCACAGCATCCACTTTATATTTGCTATAAACGTCGTCTTTAGTTATACCAACTAAGTCAAACTTAGGTGCTAAGCCAACATCAAAAGTGAAATGGTAATCTTTTAAATCTTTATGAGCAATGGTGAGCGGTTGTTGCGCTTCTGATAAAATAGGCTGCCCAAGAATGTCCAAGGATTCGCGTTCCAAGAAACCATAAAGTTCTTCCTGCATCATTTTATTGATGACCTCACTCAACACACTATCACCATACATCTTTTTCAGCACAGATGTAGGTGTTTTACCTTTGCGGAAACCCTTTATTTGCGCTGTTTTTTGATATTTATTTAGCTCCGAATTGAATTTTTTCAGATAGTCCTCACTACTAATGGTAAGGTGCAAGGACATAGTCAATGCGTCTTTATCTTCTCGAACTATTGTTGGCATACTTTAAGAAATACTTTTTTTGCTTAGTCAAAGAGACTAACGCAACGACATAGAAATAATATTGATTTGGATACAATATTGAATAGCTTTTTGATTGCATTGGAGCAAGTTGTAAGCAATTTGTATTTGTGCGGGTAGAGGGACTCGAACCCCCACACCTTTCAGCACTAGATCCTAAGTCTAGCGTGTCTACCAATTCCACCATACCCGCTTAAAGTATATGTTTTATCAAATGGAACGCAAAAATAAATGCTTTTGTCAAAAAAACATAGTTTTTGTTCAAAAAATTCCACTTTTTTTCGTAATGCACAATAGTTTTGTGGTTTATTCAATTCTTAATGTACAAAAGTTAGGACATAAAAACAACAAATCTCTGATAGTCAAGTAAATGATGAGAAATAATTGCAAAAAATATATTATACTCTGCTTTTTACCTCTGCTTTTTTGGCAGTGTAAAAAAGATGATTTAGTGGTTGCTTTTAGGATGGAATACCCGAATCTTACCTTTGACATTCCTGCAGGTCTAAACACATTGGACTCGCATTTTTTTATTCTTAGAAGTATTCCTACCAATAAAAGATTTTTTTTTGGCAGCAGCGATGAAGCAAGTATTGCAGAAATCACACCATCCTTTGCACGCATCGTTGGTTTACAAAGTAACTTAGCCGATTATGGATTTATCAGCGAAGTTGTTATCAGAATTTGCCAAGATAATAATGTTAGCCAAACAAATGTAGTTGAAAAATGCCGTAGGGAAATTTTCTTCCGAGAAGGCATTCCACTCAACACAGGCAATCGTGTTGATTTACTACCCAACAGTAATAACCTTAAGGCGGAACTCACAGAAGAAACATTTACCGTTGTGCTGGTATTGCGCCGATTGCGCGATTTTTCACTTATTAACATTCCTTCTCGTTTAGAAATGCAATTTCAAGCGAGAAGGTAGATAAATAGTAGCTTATCCTGCTAACAAACCTGCTTTTGCAGAAACTTCCAACATTTTATTGATGCTTGCAACACCTTGCTCAATGACCCATTGTGGCAAGGTAATTTCCGGCAACTCATATTTCATACACAAGTAAAGTTTTTCTATCGTATTGCGCTTCATGTGCGGGCATTCGTTGCAGGCACAAGTGTTGTTGGGCGGTGCAGAAATAAAGGTCTTATGCGGCGAAGCCTTTTTCATTTGATGTATAATTCCATCCTCTGTTGCTACGATAAAAGTGCTGCTATTGCTGCGTTTAGTGTAATTTAACAAACCTGTGGTAGAACCTATGAAATGTGCTTTTTCCAAAAGGACTGCTTCACATTCAGGATGTGCAATTAACTCCGCTTCTGGGTGGCGTAACATAAGTTTTGTGATTTTTTCATGCGAAAATATTTCATGTACCATGCACGAACCATTCCAAAGCACCATATTTTCTCGACCTGTTTTCTTTTTGAGGTACGTTCCTAAATTGAAATCAGGAGCAAAAATAATTGGCTGTTCTTTGGGAATGCTTTCAATAATTTGAACGGCATTAGTAGAGGTACAGCAAATATCAGTCAGCGTTTTCAACTCAGCAGTGCAGTTGATATAACTTACTACAACATGATCAGGATACTTTTCTTTAAATTTTCTGAATAAATGAGGAGGGCAGGAGTCCGCTAAAGAACAACCTGCTTTCAAATCGGGTAACAACACCTTTTTCTTAGGAGAAAGCATTTTTGCTGTCTCAGCCATGAAATGCACGCCTGCAAACACAATTATATCCGCATCTGTTTTGGCAGCGCGCTGAGAAAGTCCCAAACTGTCACCAATATAGTCTGCTATATCTTGGATTTCGCTATCTTGATAGTAATGGGCTAACAAGACAGCATTTTTTTCTTTTTTCAGTTTTTCAATTTCTGCTATCAAATCCAAAGTGGGGTCAACTTCAATATCCAAGAAACCCTTATTTTCTAACTTTTGGGTAGCAAGTGCCAAATGATTTGTCATTGATGTTCCAATTTATTGCTTTGTATAATTCTTTTTGTTGCTAAACACCTTTAATCATGCAAAGTTGAGACGTAAAAAAGCACATTCTGTCACGAAGAATGAAATACAGCATTTGATATTGCTAACATTATGCTATCTTTGCACGTCTTTTGTAAAAAAGGCAAACTCGATAAATAGAAGGAATATGATACAATCAATTCGTAATGTGGCAATTATTGCCCACGTTGACCACGGTAAAACTACTTTGGTGGACTTAATGCTTCGTGCCGGAAATGTCTTTGATGAGCGAGAAGATCCAGGTACGCTCATAATGGATAATAACGAACTTGAACGTGAGCGAGGCATCACTATTGTCGCTAAAAATGCGGCGTTATTATATAAAGGTGTGAAAATCAATGTTATTGATACTCCTGGGCACGCCGATTTTGGAGGTGAGGTAGAGCGCGTACTCAACATGGCAGATGCAGCTATCGTATTGGTGGATGCTTTTGAAGGTCCAATGCCCCAAACTCGTTTTGTGTTGCAAAAAGCATTGCAACTAGGTTTAAAACCTATTTTAGTGATTAATAAAGTGGATAAAGAGAACTGCACACCTGAAGAAGTGCAAGAATCCGTCTTTGACCTTATGTTTTCTTTGGATGCTACGGAAGAGCAATTAAATTTTCCAACGATTTACGGCTCTGCGAAATTTGGCTGGATGAATTACGACTGGAAAGAAAAAACAGACAATATTGATGCTTTAATGGATACTATTTTGGATTATGTACCTGCTCCTAAAGTGGAAGAAGGAACGGTTCAAATGTTGATTACTTCTTTGGATTATTCTTCGTTTACAGGTCGAATAGCGATTGGCAAATTAACAAGGGGTGTTCTTAAAGCAACACAAAGAATAGCCTTAGTAAAAGGTGGCGGAACTACAATAACAAAACATTCTTTAAAAGGGCTATATCTTTTTAGAGGAATGGAAAAAGTGAAAGCAGAGGAAGTAATGCCTGGTGATATTTGCGCTTTATATGGTGTGGATGGTTTTGAAATTGGCGATACTATTGCCGATGCAGAGAACCCTGAAGCATTGCCAACGATTGCCGTAGATGAACCTACTATGAGTATGTTGTTCACTATCAACGATTCACCATTTTTTGGGAAAGAAGGTAAATACGTTACTTCTCGCCATATCAACGAACGTTTAGAAAAAGAACTAGAGAAGAATCTTGCGCTTCGTGTTGAGCCAGGTAGGACAGCGGAATCTTTCCAAGTGTTCGGTCGTGGCGTCTTGCATTTATCAGTTTTAATTGAAACGATGCGTAGAGAAGGATTTGAACTGCAAATCGGTCAACCTCAAGTAATTATGCGTCAAATTGATGGGGTTAAGTGCGAACCAGTAGAGGAATTAACGATTGACTTGCCAGAGCCTGTTTCCGGCAAAGCAATTGAAATGGTAACACGTCGCAAAGGCGAAATGAAATCCATGACACCAAAAGGCGACCGCATGATTTTAAAATTTGAGATTCCTTCAAGAGGAATTATCGGATTAAGAACGCAACTGATAAACGTTTCTGCTGGAGAAGCGATTATGACACACCGCTTTTTGGAGTATCAACCGCACAAAGGCGAAATACCAGGTCGTCAGAAAGGTTCTTTAATTTCGATGGAAAATGGTAAAGCAATTCCTTACTCTATTTCCAACCTGCAAGAGCGAGGCACTTTCTTCATAGAAGCTAATCAAGAAATTTATGAAGGTCAAGTGGTTGGAGAAAACTCACGTCCAGGAGATATGGTGGTTAATTTGACAAAAGAAAAGAAAATGACCAACATGCGTTCTTCAGGTGCGGATGCTAAGATAAAAATGATACCACCGCTTCGATTTACACTAGAGGAAGCACTAGAGTACATTCAAGAAGATGAATACGTAGAAGTTACACCAACTACGATACGGATTAGGAAAGTGTTTTTGAAAGAACATGAGCGCAAGCGATTCAAAAATCCTGCGATAGCAGACGTGAAGTTTTAGTAGCGTCTATCTATCGAGTTGCTGATGTTGAACTGTTTATTTTTTTCGATAAGAAAAAAATAAACAGTTCAACGATTAAGATACCAATTATTCCTTTTTTTCGTCGCCATTCTCTTCTGTTGCTTCCTCAATAGCATCAGATATAGAATCTACGACATCAATGGCTTCATCGGCTGCTCTAGCTATTTCTGCTTCTGCTAAATCCTTACTTATTCTATTTTCTGCGGCTTGCTCAGCTTCCTCTATTACTTCTGTTACTTTGTCGGTAGCTCCAGCCATTGCTTCTTTCACTTTAGCCCCTATCACCATAGCAGTTGCTTTTAAAGTGTCCACAGCATCTTCGAAAGTATCTGTTAATCTATCGCTCAAATCACTTGCCATCTCCTCAAACGAAGCACTTGCTTTTATAGCTGCTTCCTTATCTTTCTGTATTATCTCTGCTGCTTTTTCTAGTTTTTGAGTATCTAGTTTAGCAGCATCTTGTGCCATTTTTTCTTCTATTTTCGCTTGTGCTTCTTTTTTTGCTTCCTCAATTCGGTCTCGCTCAGCACGTTTAGCATCTCGCTGTTTTTGCTTTTCAATTTGCTTTAGTATCTCAGCTTTGGTTTTCTCCATATCATCCAAGCGCTCCTGCTTTGAGCGAATACGCTCCTCTATCATTTTTACTTTTGCTTGTCTAATTTGAGCCTCCAATTGACCATCGGTAGTAGCAATTTTTTTCATTTGGAAGGCTAAATCTTCATTATCTCTATCCATAGATTTCATCATCCTATCCATAGCTTGTTCTAAGCCAGATAGTCGGCGGTCAAACCTACCTTCTGCTGAATTATTGTCTTCGCCACCACTACTTGCATTGCCTGCATCGCCACCGTAGCGTTTCCCTTTAGCTGATTTGAATGCACCATCTAGCTTTTCCCATACTTGGGCGCGGTCTTCTTTTGTGAATTTTACGTCTCTAAATTTCTGCTGCAATTTTTTTAACTCGTCAAACACCATACCGAGACGACTGCCTTCTGTAATTTGTCCTTCAAGTTGCTGTAATTTCTCCATGAATTGCGCTTTAGCACTTTGCGAGCGCACTTGAAATTCTTCCTCAATTTTAGCGCGCAATTTTTTTAGCGCGTCAAAAGAAGCATTTACGCCTGCTTGCAACTCATCGGCTTGTTCCTTGAAAAGATTTTGGTCTTTTATTTGCTCGCGCACTCTATCCCAAAAGCCTTTTAATTGCTCCCATAATTTGGAATCATATTTTTCGAGTTGCGAAATTTTATCTCTAATATCGCTTAATTCATTTTTATATACCTCGTGTAGTTTAGCAGAAAGCACGATAACATGCCATTCGGATTGTGCCATTGTAAGTAAATCCGCTCTTTCTAGCACTAACTCCACAGGAATAATAGGCTCTGTAACCGAAAGTGGTACTTCACTGTGCTGATAGCCTTCTGGAAATTCTACTTCTTTGTTGTTGCGCCATTTTTCCATCATGGTTTCTACAAATTCATCCGTTACTATTTCCTGCGGAAAAATGTAAGTTACCACACGGTTATCCTCTGCTTTTAATTCAATAGCAGCTAGTACGCGCTGTTCTTCAGCGATTTTGCCCCAAAGTACTAATTTCGTCTTCATGTCACTAAAATGTTAAATGCTTAATATTCACTAAAAAGTCTGGTTCACTAAAAAATCAATTATCTGAAATTATTAATTCTTTCATTATCAATTCAGTAGATGCAAATTTATTTACTAAATTACACCTTTTTATCGCTTTTACAAATTACTTCGGTGCAATATCTTTTCAGCTTTTCTTAATTGACTTGCAAAAGCTATACAAAGTTACAAAAGTTTAATTGCACATTAGTACGAAACACCTAATTAATACAATGCTCTGAACCAGATAGTGGGTTCGATATGTTTTAGCTCATCCAATAACTGTTCGTTATAGGCTTTATTCACATCAATAATCACATAGCCTACTTCTTCATTTGTTTTTAAGTATTGACCTACGATGTTTGCGCCATGCTTCACTAAGATATTATTAATTTGTGCCAATACATTGGGTACATTTTTGTGAATATGCAGCAGACGATGCGCTTTTTCAAAAGAAGGCAGTGTCACGTTAGGTAGATTGTAGCAGCCATAAGTGCTTCCAGTATTAATGTAAGTAATGATTTTACTGGGGACGTAATTACCTATATTTTCCTGCGCTTCCATAGTGCTACCGCCAATGTGCGGCGTCATAATGGTGTTGGGTAATCCACTTAATTCAGACACAAAAGGTTCGTTATTGCTGCGTGGCTCTTTAGGGAAAACATCCACTGCACAGCCATTCAAATGCCCAGAAAGTATTGCTTCACGCAATGCGGGAATATCCACTACTTTACCTCGGGAAAGGTTAATGAGGTACGAACCTTTCTTCATTTGCGCTAACTGTGCTGCACCAAAAAAATATTTATTTTCTGACCTGCCGTCCACATGGATAGAAACAACATCAACTAAATTCAACATTTCTTGCAAAGTATTGCATTTTTTGGTATTGCCTAACGCCAATTTTTCTACCAAGTCGAAGTAATACACCTCCATCCCCATTGCTTCTGCTAGGATGGAAAGTTGCGAACCAATGTTGCCATAACCAATGATGCCTAACTTTTTACCGCGCAATTCAAAAGAGTTTTTTGCTGATTTCTCCCATTTGCCTTGGTGCATTGCCATTATTTTGTCAGGCAAATTGCGAATCAACAAAATCATTTCTGCTATTGCCAACTCCACTACCGAACGCGTATTGCTGTAAGGGGCATTGAACACTGCTACCCCATGTTCGGTGCAGGCTTTGAGGTCAATTTGGTTTGTTCCAATACAAAATGCTCCTACGCTAATAAGGCGATTAGCACTTTTGACTACCTTTTCTGTTATCCTTGTTTTAGAGCGGATGCCAATGATATTAACCTCCTTGACGCGCTCGCAAAGTTCATCCTCCGGCAAGGAATCTGTAAGGTATTCTACTTGATAGCCTTCTGCCTCAAATAATTTTACCGCATCTTTGTGTACGCCTTCTAATAGCAGGACTTTAATGCGATTTTTAGGATAGGATAATGCTCTGTCCATATTTAATTCGTAAAGTATTTCATCAACGTTGGGCGCAATATGGTCGGCACTTAGCTTCACTTTTTCACGCACCACATTTTCAGTGAATAAATAAAATTTATTGGCGTAGCCCGCCTTTTTTATTTCAAAATCATTGTAACCATCACCAATGACATACACATCGCCCTTTAAGTTCAAATCGCGAATAACTTTTGGTTTTCCACCGCTTTCTGAAAGGGGAATAGTTTCGTTAAATCCTTTTACATAACCTGCCTCGTCATAAACAAATTCATTAGCAAAAACCATATCCCCTCGAAGTCCATAATGTTCAATAACTGGAACAATAAAATCTTTGAATCCATTAGAAACAATGTAAACATTGTTGCGATAAGGGATGATTTGTTTTTGATTGCGCAAGAAAGAATCAGAAATTTTTGTTTTCAATACTTCTGCTAGTTGAGCAATATCTTTTTTGTGCGCCTTTAGGAGCAAAAGCCGCTCTTTTAAAGAGGTGCGAAAATCAATTGCGCCATCCATACCAAGATTAGTGATATGTTGTATTTTTTCTAGCACCTGCTCTTTTTCTGGAGTTCCTTCTAGCACAATTTCGCATAACACATCCAGCCCTTCTACTTTACTAAAGGTACTATCAAAATCTATGATAAGGTGTATTTCCTTCATCGTTGCCACCAATCGAATGTCTTTTCTTTGTTTTCATTGCAAATGTATTCTTTTAAGACGCATCCAAGTGATTGATAAAGCACAAAAAACTTAATAATTTACACAATGTAACCGAAAAATAACACACAAGTAACATTGGTAATTTATTTTAGCAAGGCAAAGAAAAAAAACAGATTTACATGAATCGAAGGCTCATTTATGGTTTCATTATTTTCCTTTTAAGTTGTAGCCAACATGAATTTGAATCCATCAAAATCAAAGGTTCTGACACAGAAGTAAATCTGGCTTTGGATTTGGCGGAAACATTCATGGAAAGAGACCCGAACATTTCTATTGCAGTAACGGGTGGCGGTTCTGGTACAGGTATTGCGGCACTCATCAATCAAAAATGTGATATTGCCAATTCTTCACGCGAATTTCGAAATTCGGAAATGAAACTAGCAGAAAAAGCGGGTGTTAACGTTATTCCAATCGTGTTTGCTATTGATGCACTCGCTTTTGTCGTTAATCCAGCGGTAATGGTAGATGTGTTGACTGTTGAGCAAATTGCACAAATTTTTAGAGGGGAAATAAATAACTGGAAAGAAGTCGGAGGTAACGATGCACCTATTTCTTTATACGGCAGACAGAGTAATTCGGGAACTTTTGTTTTTGTCCAACAAAGTATTTTAAAAGGGGAATATTCCAATAAAATGAAGCAAATGAATGGTACTGCTCAAATATTGGAAGCCATTAAAGCCGATCCTAATGCGACAGGCTATCTAGGTATTGGTTATCTCATTAATGAGGCAGGGAAATTGGCAGAAGGCATTAAAGTTATTGCAGTAAAATCAGATGAGGATACTACGCCTGTTGACCCAACAAATATTCAAGCCATCATCAATGGTGATTATGCTATCACTCGTCCGTTGTATCAATATACAAATGGTCTTCCCAAAAATAAGATAAGAGAATTTATTGCTTATGAATTAAGTCTTGAAGGTCAAGAGGTTGTGCAAAGAAGTGGTTATTTCCCCATCACGCCAAAATACAGAAAAGAAAACAGTAAATACGGATTGTAAAAACTAAGCCTTATGCGCAGCAGACATTTCTGGGATAATTTCTTCAAACAATTGTTCAAAGTAGCTGGTATTTTCGCTTTGCTTACCTTAATTGGCATTTTTGGAATGTTGGTATTCAACGGCGTACTTACCTTCAAAGAAATACATCCAAAAGATTTTTTCTTTAGCTCGTCTTGGAATCCAGGCGCTTATGATTCGCCTGAGTTTGGTATAGGTGCTATGGTGGCGAGTACCTTTTTAGTTACACTAGGTTCAATGCTTATCGCTGTTCCGATAGGCATTGGTTCGGCAGCGTACCTATCAGAATTTGCTTCGCCAAGAGTAACTGCTATTGTTAAGCCTGCTATTGAAATGTTAGCTGCGGTGCCTTCGGTGGCTATTGGTTTTTTAGGTATAGTGTTAGTCGGTCCTTTTCTAGCTAATCTTTTTGGGTTGAACAATGGACTAAACGCTTTAAATGGTTCGATTTTACTATCGGTTATGGCGTTGCCTACCATCATTACGATTGCCGAAGATGCTATCTACGCAGTACCTCAATCCTATAAAGAAGCCTCCTATGCGCTAGGTGCAAATCGTTGGATAACCTTAATTAGAGTAGTGCTACCAAGTTGTGCTTCTGGTATTATTGCTGCTATTATGCTAGGACTTGGTCGCGCTATTGGCGAAACCATGACGGTGCTCATGGCAACAGGTAACGCACTCATTATGCCCAGTGGATTTTTTAGCCCTATCAGGACAATTACAGCAACAATTGCCATCGAACTTGGTGAAGTTCCCTATGGCACAACGCACTATTATAGCCTATTTGCGATAGGTGCAGTATTATTTATCATCACCTTGATTATCAATCTAATTGCAGAGCGCATTGCCTATGGCTATCGCCGAGAAGGACAATAAATAACACCGATGAAAAAAAATATTTTAACACAATCTATTGGCATTACTTTTCTGCTGCTTTGCACTATGTTAGCTGTTGCTTTCTTAGGAATTATTTTTTTTGATATTTTTACCAAAGGAGCTGGGGTGGTAGATTGGAATTTTATTACTCAATATCCAAGACGGGGAATGACAGAAGGCGGTATTTTGCCTGCTATTCTTGGCACATTTCTAGTAACGCTTCTTACGACTATTTTTGCTATTCCATTGGGGATAGCTTGTGCTATTTATCTGAATGAGTATGCTGCTGATACTTGGCTTACACAACTCATTCGAGCTTCCATTCGCAACTTGGCAGGTGTGCCTTCCATTATTTACGGCTTATTTGGTGTTGCTATTTTTGTAAGGGCATTGCATTTGGGTACAGCAGTCATTTCATCTGGTTTGACTTTGGGCTTACTTTCCTTGCCTTACATCATCACAACTACTGAGGAAGCCTTAAAAAATGTACCAAAAGGATTGAGAGAAGCGTCATTAGCATTGGGTTCTACAAAATGGGAAGCTATTTGGCGCATTGTTTTGCCGCTTGCTGTACCGGGAATCATTACAGGTACTATACTCACGCTTTCGAGAGCAGCGGGTGAAACTGCCCCTATCCTTTTCACAGGAGTCGTGTTCTATCAGCGGTATTTGCCTGCCAATATTTTTAATGAATTTATGGCATTGCCTTATCATTTATACATTCTTTCTACTCAGCATCACGCTATTGAGCAAGTGCGACCGCTTGCTTACGGCACCGCATTGGTGCTGATTGGATTGGTGTTTTTACTGAATCTTGTCGCTTTCATTATTAGAAGTCGCTATCGTAAAAGATTGTATTAACATGGAAAATAAAATCGAAGTTAGAAACCTTGACCTCTTCTTTGGCAAAAAACAAGTGCTAAAAAGCATTAACCTTTCAGTACCTAAACACAAAGTGGTGGCACTCATAGGTCCGTCAGGCTGCGGCAAATCTACCCTTTTGCGTAGCATGAACCGAATGCACGACCTCTCTCCCGACGCAAAAATTACAGGGGATGTATTACTAGATGGAAAAAGTATTTACCATAAAAGTATAGATGTTGTCGAAATCAGACGAAACATCGGTATGGTCTTTCAAAAACCCAATCCATTTCCTAAGTCTATTTTTGAAAATGTAGCTTATGGATTGAAAATTAATGGTGAACGAAATAAAGCCCGACTTCAAGAGAAAGTAGAAATTGCGCTAAAAAACAGCTATTTATGGAATGAAGTAAAAGATGACCTAAACAAATCGGCTTTATCCCTTTCAGGTGGTCAACAACAACGCCTTTGCATTGCAAGAGCCATAGCTGTTGAGCCAGAGGTGATTCTCATGGATGAACCTTGCTCTGCGCTCGACCCCATAAGTACGGCTAAAGTGGAAGAATTAATCGTTCGGCTCAAACAAGATTTTACCATCGTTATTGTCACGCACAACATGCAGCAAGCACAACGTATTTCTGACTTCACAGCCGTAATGTATTTAGGTGACTTAGTTGAATTTGGGACAACAACGCAAATTTTTAATGCTCCAGAAACGCAACTTACAAAAGATTATGTGGGTGGGAATTTTGGTTA
>CALDYY010000046.1 GCA_937944245.1 uncultured Saprospiraceae bacterium
AAAAAGAATACAAATTAATATTAGTGAACAAACGTAACAAAATCTCTACATTCGTTTAAAAAGAAATTCCTTAAGTTTTTTGGAATGCTTGCTAAGAATATGGTACTTCGCTACGGAATAAAAACAAAATTAAATGAAGTATTATCAAAAAATTGCCTTAGATTCTATTTTCCTTTTGACCCTATTATTTACCAATACTGGCTATGCTCAACAAATTTATTTTCCTGAGCGTGGACTTTGGCAAGAAAAACCTGCTTATCAGTTAGGATTTAGTGAAAGCAAAATAAAGACTGCTATTGATTTTGCTCAGCAAAACGAATATAGTGGCGAACGTGATTTGCGTGTTGCCATCTTAAAAGGATATGCGCAAGAGCCTTTTCACGAAATTACTGGACCGACAAAAAAACGAGGCGCACCTGCGGGTGTTATCATAAAAAATGGCTACATTATTGCCAAATGGGGCGATGTAGAACGCGTGGACATGACTTTTAGCGTCACCAAAAGTTTTCTTTCCACAATAGCAGGATTAGCACAAGATGAAGGCTTACTCGATGTGGAAGATAAGGTAAAGGACTACATATGGGACGGTACATTTGCAGGTGCACACAACAGTAAAATTAAGTGGTCGCATTTACTTTATCAGTCTTCTGATTGGCAGGGAACGCTCTTTGGCATGGAGGATTGGGCAGACCGACCACCCAAGCAAGGCGACCTCGACGATTGGAAATACCGCACACTTAATGAACCAGGCACAATATATGAGTACAACGATGTACGTGTAAATCTATTGGCGTATTCACTTTTACACGTTTGGCGAAAACCGCTACCTGTTGTGTTGAAAGAAAAAATAATGGACAAAATAGGGGCTTCCTCAACTTGGCGTTGGTTTGGTGCTGATAACGCTTATGTAAATGTAGATGGTCAGCAGGTACAGTCTGTAACGGGTGGCGGTCATTCAGGGGGAGGCATTTTCATTAACACGCTCGACATGGCGCGCTTTGGTTTGCTATTTCAACAAAACGGCAAGTGGAAAGCGCAGCAACTCCTTTCAGAAGAATGGATACAACGAATACGACAACCCTCTAAAGCTAACCTTAGCTATGGCTATCTTTGGTGGCTCAACAATAAAGCAGGCAACCAATATATGGAAGGCGTTCCCGATAATTTGTACTACGCTGCTGGTTTTGGGGGTAATTTTATTGCTATTGATCCAACCAACGATTTAGTTATTGTTACACGTTGGCTAGAACCCAACAAATTGGCTGACTTTTTGCGTTTAGTTGTTGCTGCCAAAGATGAAAAAGCTACAAAAGAGTCTGTTTCGCTCTTTAATGGCAAAGATTTAAGGGGTTGGAAAATACATGGCACAGAAAAATGGTATGTCAAGGATGGGCTATTAGTCTGTGAAAGCGGAGCAGACAAAGGCTATGGCTATTTGGCAACCGAAAAATCCTTCAAAAATTTTGACCTTACCTTAGAGTTTAAGCAAGAAGCAAATGGCAACAGTGGTGTATTCTTCCGCTCCTCTTTAGAAGGCACAAAAATCACAGGTTGGCAGGCTGAAGTTGCGCCACCAAGAAACAATACAGGTGGCATTTATGAATCCTATGGCAGGGGTTGGCTCATTCAACCTAAACCTAGTTTGGACAAGGCTTTAAAAATGGGCGAATGGAACACCATGCGCGTTCGCGTAATTGATGATGAAGTAACTACTTGGCTCAATGGCGTAGAAATGATTCACTTAAAAGATGAAAAAATAGGACAAGCCACTGGACAAATTGCCTTGCAAATACATGATGGAGGCGGTATCAAAGTCAACTGGCGCAACATTAAAATCATTACTTTGGACTAACAAATAAAATCAACTATGCAATACATCTTAGCACTCGATCAAGGCACAACAAGCTCAAGGGCAATCCTTTTCGATAAAGCCAGCAACATTATTGGCGTAGCGCAGCAGGAGTTTACCCAAATTTATCCACAACCAAGTTGGGTAGAGCATGATGCCAATGAAATTTGGCAAACTCAATTTAAAGTGGTACAGGAATTGTTACAAAAACAAGCAATTAAGCCTCATCAAATTGCAGCAATCGGCATTACTAACCAAAGAGAAACCACTGTAATTTGGGATAAAAATACAGGTGAACCTATCCACAATGCTATTGTTTGGCAAGACCGAAGAACGGCAGCCATTTGCGACCAACTCAAGGCTGATGGACATGAGGCATACATTCGAGAAAACACAGGGCTTGTGGTAGATGCTTATTTTTCAGGAACAAAAGTAAAATGGCTACTCGACCATGTGAAAGGCGCAAGAGAAAAAGCAGAAAAAGGAGAATTGCTATTCGGCACTATTGATACTTGGCTCATCTGGAAACTCACTGGTGGCAAGCAACACATCACGGATTATTCTAATGCTTCACGCACTCTACTTTACAATATCAAGCAATTAGAATGGGACGAACATCTACTCAACATCCTAGATATTCCAAAACTAATTTTACCACAAGTGATGTCCTCTAGTGCAGTCTATGGACATACCGTAGCCTATTTGCTTGATGCAGAAATTCCAATTGCAGGCATAGCAGGTGACCAACAAGCAGCACTTTTTGGACAGGCTTGCCACATACCAGGTATGGCTAAGAATACTTACGGCACAGGCTGTTTTATGTTAATGAACACTGGCGAGCAGCTTGTTCAATCTCATGCTGGTTTGCTCACCACTATTGCTTGGGGCTTGAATGGAAAGGTAACCTATGCTCTAGAGGGAAGTGTTTTTATTGCAGGAGCTGCTATTCAATGGTTGCGCGATGGCTTAAAAATAATTGATGCCTCCCCCGATTCAGAATATTTTTCAAGCAAAGTACCGAGTACCGATGGCGTGTATGTAGTGCCTGCCTTTGCAGGTTTGGGCGCACCCTACTGGGATATGTATGCACGAGGTGCAATTTTTGGCTTAACGCGAGGAACGCGCAAGTCGCACCTCATTCGAGCAACTTTGGAATCGTTAGCTTATCAAACCAAAGATGTGTTGGATGCTATGGAAAAAGATGCAGGTGTTTCTTTAAAAGCCTTACGGGTGGACGGTGGCGCAAGTGCAAATAACTTGCTAATGCAATTTCAAGCGGATATGCTAGATGTTCCCGTTGAACGTCCGAATGTCATTGAAACAACTGCGTTAGGTGCTGCTTACTTGGCAGGCTTAGCCGTTGGGTATTGGCAAATGGAAGAAATTAGTCAAGGTTGGCAACTCAATATGCGATTCGAGCCTAAAATGCCTCAAGAAGAAAGACAGCAACTCTATAAAGGTTGGCAAAAAGCAGTGAAGCGCACTATGGGTTGGGCAAATGAAGAATAAGATGAATTTGCTAAATTTTTTTACTTTAAGTAACTGGTAATTAGTTTAAAGTATGCTAATAAATAGTTCAATGCTTTATTGATACGCCTTAATCTTCATTAAAATTGACATTAAGACGTAAAATGTGAAAGCAATAATTTATTATCGTAAGCAATTCTACTATATTTGATGTGAAATAATTGTAAAATCGGAATTTTCTTTTAGTAAAGAACACCATCAATTAAAATATGGGCGAGCAACAAGTATCTATCGTGAAGTCTGACGTGCAAATGCAGCACTTTGTCCGCCAACTGCTCAACGATTTGCAGGCGTTTGAATATATGTTGGATAACGATTGGTTCGAATCGGGCATCACTAAAATTGGTGCAGAGCAAGAAATGTGTATTGTTGATAGCGGTACATTCAAACCAGCGCCTATTGCTATGCAAGTGCTAGAAGAACTTGGGCACTATCCTTGGCTAGAAACGGAGCTTGCCAAATTTAATTTGGAAACCAACCTCACACCGCGACTATTTGAGCAAGATGCACTGCGAAAAATGGAGGAAGAGGCACTTTATACACAGCAAATCATCAGAACGCATTTAAAGAAGTTTGATGCTAAAATCATACTTACTGGTATCTTGCCCACATTGCGCAAATTTGATTTGGAAATACACAATTTAACCCCTAAGCCTAGATATTTTGCGCTTATTGATGCTATCAATAACCAACTTAGCAAAAGTGCCTACGAATTGCATTTGGAAGGTATTGACGAATTGCATATCAACCATAACTCACCACTCTTGGAAGCCTGCAACACCAGCTTTCAAGTACATTTACAAGTAAGTCCTCATAATTTTGTACAATATTACAACATCGCTCAAGCATTGGCTGCTCCAGTAATGGCGATTGCTGCCAATTCTCCGCTTGTGTTTGGTCGCCGATTATGGCACGAAAGTCGAATCGCACTCTTTCAGCAATCATTAGATACGCGAAAAACTAATAATCACCTTCGAGAAAGTAGTCCAAGAGTACAGTTTGGAAAAAACTGGCTTAATGAATCTATTTTAGAAATTCATAAAGAAGACATTGCTCGATTTAGGGTGCTACTGGCTACGGAAATTGAAGAAAATTCGCTTGAATCCATTGCACAAAATAAAGTACCTCGCTTGCGTGCTTTACAAGTGTTCAATTCAACCATTTATAGATGGAATCGCCCTTGTTATGGCATTAGTCCTAGTGGGAAACCGCACTTGCGCATTGAAAACCGAGTGTTACCAGCGGGACCAACCATAGTAGATGAAATGGCAAATGCTGCTTTTTGGCTAGGGACGATGATTGGTTTAGCAGATGAAATTCAAGATATTCGCAAAGCTGTTTCTTTTGATGATGTGCAGGATAATTTTTTAAAAAGTGCTAAATTCGGTATAGATTCGAGTTTTAACTGGATTGGCGACCGAAAAATTGGGGCTTGTGATTTGATTATCAATGAGTTACTACCGATAGCGAAAAAAGGATTACAAAACCAACATATTCAACAAGAAGACATTGACCGTTACTTGGGCATCATAGAAGAGCGTGCTAAACACCATATGAATGGTGCACGCTGGCAATTACGCGCTTTTACGAACTTGCGCAAGCAAGTAACGCAAGACGAAGCAGTATCTATTTTAACAGCTTCCATCATTAAAAATCAAGAAAAAGAAATTCCTGTTCACCTTTGGACAAATCCAGAAATAGAAGACTTAGAAAAGTATGAACCTTCCAAATTAAAAGTGGTAGAGTTCATGCGAACAGATTTATTTACCGTTCAAAAAGATGATATTATTGAGTTGGTGGCAGAGTTAATGGACTGGCATAACATTCGATATATGCCTGTCGAGGATAAAGAAGGAAATTTGAGTGGATTGGTAAGCTCACAACAACTCATCAAATATTTTGCTAGAAAAGCAGAGGGTCCAGAAATTATGGTAAAGGATATTATGATAACTCATCCAATTACTGTTGAACCTGAAACGACAATTATCGAAGCAATGGAATTAATGAGGGAAAACAATATTGGCTGTTTACCTGTCATTCAAAATGGAGAATTGATTGGTTTAATAGAAGAATTAGATTTCTTGAAAGTAACTGTTCGGTTGATTAACCGCTTGGAACGATAGGAATTGGGTGTTAAATCGAATATTAGAAATGAGATAATTTTTTAATGAAATAATAAAAGATAGCTGTGCCAAAAATTTTAGCGCAAATACTTACCGTTTTTTTTCATCCTTTGCTTATTGCAACGTATATGCTCGTGCTACTACTACTTCTAAACCCTTATTTATTTGGTGTCGGAAATATTGCAGGTCAATTTTCCCTTATCATGATTCTTTTTTTTAGCACTTTTTTCATGCCTATGGTTATGATATTGATGTTGAAGCAACTTGATTTTATTTCTTCCCTAAAATTAGAAAATAGAGAAGAGCGCATTGCCCCATTCATTTTTGCTGGCTTTTTCTATATTTCAATGACTGTATTTTTTATGTATCATCATCCTGACATACCGAATGCTTTTTCTGCCTTTCTCCTAGGAGCTACTATTGCCTTATTTGCTAGTTTCTTGCTTAATCTTTTCATTCCTATAAGCACTCATGCAGTGGGAATGGGCGCATTACTCGCAATGGTATTTGTCACAATTTGGCAGTTCAGTCATGGCTTAGTCTTTATTAATCTCGGAAGTTGGGGAGTAATACAAATTAATGCTATTATTATCTTTATACTGATTTCGCTATTGACTGGTCTAGTAGGAAGTGCAAGAATGCAACTTCGCCATTACACACTACAAGAAATGTACGGTAGCTATCTCATAGGCTTTTTTGCACAAATTGTTGCATTAAGAATATTATTCTGATTTTCTACTAACCTTTTTTTTACAGCTTACCTGTTCAATGACTCAAATTATTGTAGAGATTAGGAAGTCATAAACAGCTCATTAACAAATAGTTAAGTAAAAAAGATGGTAAATAAAAGCAAAATAGCGGTGGACTTGAAACAAAAAACAGTCTATTGAAGGAAAAAAAAAGGCCATAGATTTGTGCTAGACACTTGTAGATAGAAAACACTAGACACAGACTATGACCCAAACACCTACTTTATTGACACTAGTTATGCTCTTTCATTGGCATTTGCACCTTACATAGATTGTGACGTGAGTTGCTTCTTAATAGTTCCTTTCATATAATTTACAAATATACAAAAAACTATTTTATTCGCAATAAATAATCTTAACTTTTGTGAATAAAATTGCCAAATTTTGTGGTTCTCTAGTTTTCAATTTTTGTCCTTTCTTGTTTCGTTAGAAATACAACTATACTACAAAAATACCAGTTTATTGATGCTTGTTAGTACGAAAAGATTCCAAAAAGTTGCGTACTTCATTAAAAGAAACCACTTTATCAGCAAAGTAAGCTTCAGTAACCTCTCTTTCGCCATTACGCGCATTGAGATGATGTAAGATATTTTTTAGGTGCATTTTCATGTGTCCTTGTTGTATCCCTGTGGTAATTAGCGATTTGATAGCTGCAAAATTCTGAGCTAAACCCACTGTTGCAACGATTTCCATTAGTTGTATTGCACTTGGATTACCTAATATTTCGAGTGCGCGTCGGGCTAAGGGATGTAGATTAGTCAAGCCGCCTACTGTACCCAAAGCCATAGGTATTTCCAACCAAAATTTAAAATTGCCATCCTCTAAAGTACAGTAACTCAGACTTTTATATTGACCACTTTGTGCTGCATGGGTATGTCCACAGGCTTCTACTGCCCTAAAGTCGTTTCCAGTAGCCAACACTACTGCATCTATACCATTAAAAATACCTTTGTTATGGGTACAGGCACGATACGGATCTACATGAGCAATACGCACTGCCGTATGAAATTTTTGCGCAAAACTAAAGGCATCATTGCGAGGACAGATACCTTCTAATTCAGTAATCGGACATTCCACCCAAGCACGAACAAGACATTCTGGCGTATAATTTGACAAGATAGCCATGATAATGCTCAGTGGTTGCTGTTGCAATTCTTTTTGCTGGCTAAAAAATTGAAGTAGGGTCTTAGAAAACTGCTCCAACACAGAATTAATAAAGTTCGCGCCCATGGAATCGCAAGTTTCAAAAGTTACTTTGAGTTGGTAGTAATGCGGTTCGAGATGTGTTAGGTCTAGTAATTCAATCTCTTTTATTCCGCCCCCTCTAGCTTCCATCCGCTCTGTGATTGAAGCAGCTTCCTGACGCAAAGTTTGCTTCAGCAACTGCTCAAAAGGTAGCAACTGCACTATTGAGCCTTCCCACGTGAAGTGCACTTGCCCAACTTTAACAGTAGAAACAACTTCCGCATGAAATCCACCGCGCTCCATCCATGTTTTAGCAGCACTAGCAGCGGCCGCCACTACGGAACTTTCCTCAATAACCATAGGAATAGCATAGGTTCTGCCATTAATAACAAAGTTAGGTGCAATCCCAAAAGGCATAGGGAAATTTGTTAGTGTATTTTCACTAAATCCATCAAGTATTTCTTGTTGGGCAGCATCAGGATGCCAATACTTTTTCCATTCTTCGATGGCTTTCTTTGGGTCGCTTAAAAATTGATTGGCTACCCATTCCATTTTTTGGATTTTGGTCAACTTAGAAAATCCTGTTATGATTTTCATTGGTGCTGTTGCTATTTTTCTTATCATGCTATGATTTGCTGTTCACACTCGACGTACACAAAACATTTATTGATTTGTACAATATTGGTTTATAAATAATAGATAGGCAAAAATGTTGAAATTTGCAATTTGATTATTTTGTTTATTGAACTGAACGCAGGTCAAAATGGAGTTTATCTTACGTTTAAAAAAGCATTTGCCAATTCTAATCCCTTTATTTGAGCGCTAATGTACTGAAATAAAGTGTCATAATCACCTCTTGCATGTTTAAGGAAAGCGGATGCTTGTCCATAAATAGAATTGAGTTGTAATTTCTGCATCAGATAGTACCCGTCCATGAAGTTCTGTATGCCTCCAGATATAATAATTTGTCGGCAAAGAACCTTATCCCCTAGCATTTGTAAAATGTGGTTGGTCATATCTACCATTTCTGCTGCACTGTGCCCAATAAGGGCAATTTGTTCATAAATAGCTTGCTGTGTATTATCGCTGCGCAACAATTCGAGTTTTGCAAAGTTTGTTCCACCACTAGCCGCAAAATCAATAGCATCAAGTGGAAGTTGTAATAATGCCTTCAAACTCTCATACCCCATACCCTGCCCTACTTCTTTGACAATAAGTTTGGTTGAAGTAACTTCTAACAGTCGTTGAATAGTCTCAATAGGTGGGTATTTAATTTGGTCGCCTTCCGGTTGAAGCCATTCTTGTAAAGGATTAACATGAATAATCAACCCATCAGCACGCAGTTTATCTAACAAGGCATCAATTCGCCAGAGTTCATTGGCTTCTAGCAGTTGTTCTAGCTGTGCTATACCCAGATTGGCAAACAACGGCAAGTCGTCCCCTATGATATGTCGAACATCAAAGTCCTGTATTCTTTCATTACTAAAGAGCAACGCTCTGCAAGAGCCTAAGCCCATACCCATACCAAAGTCGCGACAAGCACGCGCCAAATTATGATTAATTGTAAGGGCAAGAGCTGTCCCACCCGTCATACTAGACACCCAAATAGGCGCTTTTAATTTTTTTTCTAGGAAGGTTATTGGTGCTAAACTAGCTGGTCTGGGATGTGCAGCCAATATAGGTTCGTAATAAAAACGATTATCTAGCTGACTCTGTGTAATTTGCGACTGAAACGCAAGTTCAATATGATCCTTCTTACGCTCCTCAGCGGTTGGATCAGCGTTCTGATAAGGCAATTTATTATTCAAATTTGTAGATTAAGTACAACTTTCCAACACTAAGAATAAAAAATGGTTTTCATTGTTTTTTGCAGAAATCAAAAAAATCGGATATATCTTTGAACGAAACAAACGTTAAGGTTTTAGTTTATTGTTCTGGCTTTTGTACATTTGTAATGTTCCAGTAAATGATATGTAATATTCACTATAGATACTTAAACCATTGATAGTAAACAACATAAGTTGTATGAGAATTAACACAAGCCTATTTTTGACTACACTATTGAGTTGCCTTTTTTTGTATTTCACTCCAAATACTAGTCTAGCAAATGATCCTGAATTTGATGAAGTTTCTGTTATCAATCGCATCAAAATAATGTCTTCTGATGTCGTCCAACCGAGATATACCAGTGTGGTAAAAGGTTATTTAAAGGGTTATACAGTTTGGAATAGGGAAAAATCGGAGCGCATTTTAGGACGTGCTGTACTTTATTTTCCCATTTTCGAGGAATATCTAAAAAAGTACAATTTACCAGATGACTTAAAATATTTATCAGTACTAGAATCTGCACTAGACCCCAAAGCATTGTCACGCGCTGGTGCTATTGGACTTTGGCAGTTTATGCCTGAAACAGCTAAAGAAATGGGGCTACAAGTTACTCCTTATGTTGATGAACGACAAGACCCACACAAATCAACTGATGCCGCAATGCGTTATTTGAAGCGACAATACACTCGTTTCGGAAGTTGGGAATTGGCTTTAGCTGCGTACAATGGTGGTTCAGGAAGGGTAAGTCGTGCCATGAAACGTGCACGTAGTGATAATTTTTGGGTAGTACAACGCTATTTACCTACGGAAACGAGTAATTACATCCCTGCTTTTATCGCCGCTTGTTACTTAGGTAAGTATTATGATGAGCATAGTATTTCGCCAAGTTATCCCGACTTAGATATCCAAATTACAGAAACCATTACCATCTATAACTACTTTACTTTCATTAAATTACAATATTTAACAGGTCTTTCGATAGAAGAAATCGAATTACTCAATCCTTGTTATGTCAAAGGGTTTATACCTAGTAATGTACTAGGCAATCCACTTACTTTACCCAAGCGCGTGATGCCTGTGGTTAAGCAATTTTTAGAAACTAAAGGCATAGACCAAGAACTAGCAGACAGTGCTATGCTTTCTAAACGCATTGAGCGTTTGGCAGCCTTTGTACCTAATAAAGAAACGTTTTATACCAAGACAATGTACCGTGTTGGGGCAAGTGAAACACCGGCAAAGTTAGCAGCATCCTTTAATATTTCCCCTCATCTATTAATGGCTTGGAACGGACTAAAATACAATGCCAAGCTAAAAGAAGGTCAGGAGCTACTGATCTATCGCTGGGACTTACCTGTTGTTGAAGAAGAAGTAATTCCAGTGCGCATGAGTGTAGCCAGATTTGATCAACTACCTACCAAACCTGTCGAAAGAATTGAAGAAGAAATTCTGCCTCCTAATACCTTCAAAAGAGATAACTATCTCTACTATGTTGTCAAAGCTAAAGAAACATTGTCAGATATTGCTGCCAAATTTAGTGGCATTACCGTTTCTGATATTATGATTCTCAACAATTTTAGAGGTACACAAATACCAGAAGCAGGTAGAGAAATAAAAATTAAGAAGATAACAGAACGCTAGTTGTAACTCTAGAGCTTTTTACGCTTGCGGTACATATACATAGATGTCCACACGTCTATTTTGCTTACGTCCTGCTTCCGTTTGGTTGGAAGCAGTTGGGTACTTTCCGCCATAGCCGCCATATTTTATTCTGTCTGCCTCAATACCTCGCTTTTTTAAATAGTCCGCTACTGCTTTTGCTCTTTGCTCTGAAATAGCTTTGTTGGTACTAGGATTTCCAGAGCTGTCCGTATGTCCACTAACAGATATGCTATGTTTTGGATTGTCTTTCAAGAATCGGTATAATTTATCTAACTCTTCCGTAGAATTATCCGAAAAACTGCTACTACCAGAATTAAATTCTACGCCTTTCAAAGAAACGATTTGACCTTGTGTCAAATTCCTTTTAGTCACTATGTCAAAATCCTTTTCAGAAACAGTAACAACTTTGTTTTCAATTTTTTCCAAGCAAAATTCATGTTTGTTCGTGTACCTTCCTGTGGCAGCAGTAATACCCCAGTAAATTTTGCTATCTCCCATAAAAATATCTTTCACCACATCGCCCTTGTAAGAAAGTTTCATTTTGCCATCTATATATACCTCTATTTGTTTAGAGGAGGGTGACCAAATAATTTTCAATAAATGAAATCGGCAATCTTCTATATTTGGAATAGCCACAGGACCTGCCAAACTAGAGGCATGATGCAAATATCCATTTGCCATAATGGCGATGTGATCTGACTCAAGGTCATCTAAATGTGTATTGTAGTAAGTATCTATTTCTATCCCAAGTGAATGAGGCAACCCTCTGAATCCCATGCCCTCACCTGTGTAGCCCGTTCTTGCCATGTAAGGTACAAAAGCAAGCACAATACCATCTGCCCCCCAGCGATCATTACAACCCATCATTATTTTGAGTTCCATTTCAAAAGGCAGGTTAAAATCCAATGCCTGTTTGTGCCAAATAGAACCTGAAACCCATTGCTCATCCGGCACGAGTTGAAAACAGCTTTCTCCTATCTTAGAAGCAGCTCCTGATATTCGGAAATCTTCTGATTTAAAGCCACTTTGAGCTACACTTACTAAAAATAATAACGCAGCAATGAATGTGAGTATAATTTTTTGCATAATAGGCTGTTTAAATGGAAGAAATAAATGCCATGATATTATCCTATCTTATTAAAAAGGTAAACACTAAAATAGGTTTTATTTTATGTCCATTTTAAACGCAAAAATTACACTACTGTGTACTAAAGTTTTACCGAAATTACATTTTCCTTAATGGGAGAATTAAGTTTTTTATGTTTTTCATTGGCTGTTTGCTCTACATCAGTGGTAGTCGTGGCAAAGTAACTCCTGATGGTTTGTTCGCTCACCTTTAAAGTTTTAGCAATTCTAGAGATGCTATTTTTGGAGATAGGGTTGCCTCCTTTTTGCTGATATTCGGATTTCATATGATAAAAAATTAGATGAATACAAAAATACATTAATCTAATTTTGAAGATACGTTCTTTTTATCGGACAAACAAGTGTTTTAGTAAAAAATTCAAAATATTATTCCAAAATAAAAGATAGAGTAAAAAATATACACTATTAATTTATGTGGCGCTAGAAAAACTATTGTTTTAGTTTAATTTTGTAAGCAAAATAATGATGATGACAAAAATATACCGTCAGAAAAAAAAATACCGCAATTATCTGAAGTTCATACTCCTAATTGCGGTAATCTTTTTTGTCGCCGCTTGCAGAGCTACAAAGTGCGGGTGTCCTTAGGGCTTATTTAAAGTATTTCTAATGGCTCTACATCTATTTCTTCCTCCACATTGATGCGAATTTCATCTTCATTTTCATCAAAAAATCGGTATTCCATTAACTGATAGTTGCTATTAGCTCTTATGCGTATCCATTTTTGATATTCGAAGTACCAACGAATAGCCTTATTGATAAACCCTTTTTTCAAAAAGGCTTCCACATAGGGATGTACATGAAGCGAAACTTTAGAGCTAAGTCGAGACTGGATGATGAAATTGAGGTCGCGCTCAATAATATCTACGAGTAAGATAGATGCACTAATTTTTCCGGAACCATTACAACTGGGACAAACTTCCGCAGTGCTGATTTTCACTTCTGGGCGCACGCGCTGACGTGTAATTTGCATGAGTCCGAATTTGCTCAAAGGCAGTATGGTATGCTGAGCGCGGTCGTTTCTCATGTAATTTTTCATCTCTCGTTGCAGCACTTTCCGATTTTCGGGATTGCGCATGTCAATAAAATCAATAATAATAATGCCTCCAATATCTCGAAGTCTTAATTGGCGAGCAATTTCTTCTGCTGCTTCTAAGTTTACTGCCAATACGGCATCTTCTTGATTTTTGTTACTCATCTTATGCCCACTATTAACATCAATAACGTGCATGGCTTCAGTTGCCTCAATAACGATGTACGCACCACTACTCATTGTGGGCGTTCTATCAAAAGCAGATTTTATTTGCCTTGTAACACCATTGGCATCAAATATGGGTTTATTGGAACGATACAACTGCACAATATTGGCTTGACCTGGCACATTAGCCTCTAGATAGTCTTTTATTTTGTGGTACACGTCCTTGTCATTCACTACAATACGATTGAAGGAATCGGTAACTAAATCCCTTAGTAGGCTAGTAGTTTTATCTAATTCACTCAATAGCTTAGTGGGTGGTTTAGACTTACAAAGTTGGTTGTACATCTTTTCCCATTTATCCATGATGCGACTCAACTCCTCATGCAACTCAGCAGAGTTTTTTCCTTCCGCTGCGGTGCGTACAATCACCCCAAAATTTCTAGGTTTAATGCTTTCAATCACTTTCTTTAAGCGTTTTCGCTCTTCTGCATTCGCAATTTTCTTGGAAACTGCCACCACATCTGTAAATGGAGAAAGCACCAAAAACCTACCAGGTATCGTAATTTCACAAGTCAATCTTGGTCCTTTTGTACCAATAGGCTCTTTCAAGATTTGTACCAAAATTGGCTGCTTTTTCCCTAGAACTTGATCTATACGACCTGTTTTTATAATTTCAGGCTCTATCTCAAAATGGTCTAAGCGATGCGTTTTTAACTTTTCGGAAATGGCATCACGAGTAAACTTAGCCACTGATTGTAACTTAGGGCTTAAATCTGTGTAGTGCAAAAATGCATCTTTACTGTGTCCAATTTCAATAAAACAAGCGTTCAGAGCAGGCATCAAGCGTTTGACTTGACCTAAGAAAATATCCCCTACCGCAAATTGAGAGTCGTTGAGTTGATTGTGCAACTCAACTAATTTTCCATCTTCTAGCAAAGCAATGGCTACTTCACTAGAGGTGGAATTAATGATTAATTCTTTTTCCACAATCTAATATTTTAGATCAGGATATGCCTATAATAGCCTTTAATGAGGAATAAAGTAGAAGTGTATATAGGTGTATGAACATATATATATGTGAGAATGTATTCAATTAATCCCAAGAAGACACAAAAGGGCTTTAATTATTGTTGTTTGCAATTTCTTTGTTTAACTTTTTGCTAATTACAATATCTTTGAGATTAGAGTAATTACTACAAAGTTTTTTCCTTTTCTTCTTTGACACATCTTGTATTGGAACACTCTCTTTTTATTGACTTTTCAATTTACATCCTTGTTTTACATTGTTCTAGGTTACTTTAGTCTTTCGCTCTTTTGTTACTGCACATTTTCTATAGAGCACACTTTCTTGCTAGGCTTTTTACGATTCAAAGTTTTGTTTTTGAGCGAGTAAAATTATTTCTTCTAGCTTACCACTACTTTAATCTACTGAAGGATAACTACTTACAATCCTGATATTATGTTAAAATTAATACACGAAACAAAGTTTATGAGTATCAAATAAAAATTTTATTCAAAATTCATGCTAAGATAATAACTTTATTGACTCGTGTCATAAAAATTTAATAATCAGTATTAAAGTTTTTTGCACTTGCTTATAAAAAAAGAAGGACCCACTGTATGAATAAAGAATATAAGGGGAAGAAGGAACTCTATATTCAATACATAGCTCCTTCTCCTAGAGAGATTATTTCTTCTTTTTATGTCTATTCTTTCTTAATCTTTTCTTTCTCTTGTGTGTCGAAATCTTATGGCGCTTACGCTTTTTTCCACATGGCATAATTTTACTATCTTTTAAAATTTAAAAAAATTATTTCTCTATCAATGATTTACAACGATTTATGTAAGGCTGAGCTTCCTGAGGACGACTCAACTGTTCATACACTTGTGCTAAAAGACAATTTGCATCCACGTTGCTAGGCTCAATCGCTAGAATACTGGATAAACGTTCTACTGCTTTTTCATACTGCCCCGTTCTTATTCCTTGTCGCGCCAAAGTTAGCAATACAAGTACATCTTGTGGATGTTTTTTGTTCAGATCTAATAAAATTTGAACACCTTGCATTGGGTTTTGCTTGGGCGGATTTTCTAAATATACCAACGACAAATTCACTTGATGTTGCAAATTCGTTGGGTTTATGGAAGTTGCATTTTCAAAAGCATCTGCTGCTCTGTTGGTACAAAACTGTTTTGTCTTGTCGTCGCTTACCTTCTGTACGCAGATAGCATAGCTTGTACCCGCAATAGACCATGCTCCTTCTGTATCTTCCAACTCTGCTACCTGCTGAGCAAAGTACCCTGCTAAAGCATATTTTCCTAAGCGATACCATCCACCAGATAATTCTTTCAAAGCCTTACTTTTCAAAGAATCAACATCTGCCAAAGCTAACTGCTGCTCAAGCACGAGAATGGTGTTTGCTTCCTCTACTTTCAATGTTTTTTTTGCTTCCGCAAGTAAAATATTTATGTCAGTAGATTCTATAGCAAGTATCCTTGTTTTTTCTGCTTCTTTTATAGTGCTAGGCTTTCTATCAAAACCTAAGTATAAAATCACAAAAAATACAGCAGCGACAGCGACAGTACCTAATTGTAATTTAGTCATATTTGACTATTATTTATTGTTCTAATCCTCATCGGTTACGTCTTCAGGCATGGAGTGTACTTTGTCTTTTACCTGCTCTACAAACACTTTTGCAGGCTTAAAAGATGGGATAAAATGCTCTGGTATCTCAATTGCTTCATTTTTCTTAATGTGACGACCTATTTTTTTAGCTCTTTTCTTGATGACAAAACTGCCAAAACCCCTAATATAGACATTCTCACCATCAGATAATGAATCCTTAACTTCTTTAAAAAATGCCTCCAACGCGACAAGTACATCTACTTTTGGTACTCCTGTTTTTTCAGAGATAGCTGAAACCAAATCGGCTTTCCTCATGCTAGTTACTGGTTTATAATTAGTTACAAATGAATTTAATCGTTTTTCAAAAGTGTGGCAAATTTCGCAAAAATCTTCATGTTTCAAAATCTAATGTGCATTTTATTTCTATTTTTTTATTAATATTCAATGGGTTATGCAAAAATGTTAGTTTAAGTGCAAATAATTAGGGAATTTCTACAAAAAAAAGTAAAAACGAGTTACCACAACTTTACGACAAACGGCTCAATCAAACTGACCATTTACTCAGTGCAATAACTTTGCTTCAATAATATTCATACATTTATTGAGCCAAATGAAAACACCTTTTCTTTTAAGGTGCTCATTAGTAAAAGGTTTTTTAGTGGTAGTTTAGGTTAATTAAGTTTTATATGCTACTTATTGACCATTTTGCCCAAACACTGATGCGTTTTGAAAGTTCTTTTTATCAGACATTAATGCTTGATGTTATCATACTGCTGAGTGGTATGGCAACTCAATGATGCGTTTTTCAAAAGTTTGATACAACTAAGGGCTATTCAGAAACCGATTGCCACTATTTATGCTAGGACACACCTTAAGTCCGTTATTGCTTTTGGCAGGAAATTATCTCAAAAGACATTTCCTGCCATTTTTTTTTGCTACCAATCAAGCATTTCACTGTTTGCATATCTTCCAACTAACAAGAGCCGACTCAATTAACTGATATTTAATTACATTTTAATTTATAACTAAATCTGGCTTAATGATTAGTTAATCACACGCCCCTACCTTTGATATCAAGAGGAAGAAAGATAACGAAATCTTAACCTCCGTACATTTATTTTTTTAACTCGTGTCAAAAGACACTTCTAAAACCAATAGAATCATGCCTATGATGGAATTTGCATTAAGCCCAAGCAGCCCCTTTCAATCAATGCTAATATTGATATTGTTGAAGGCAACTCTACATCTGGCTACTCTGGCGTAGCAGTAGGTAACACACCAACGCCTGGATTGTCTAACCAGATCATCCAAAGCGACCAACCATTTTCAATCAATGTTAAATGGACAGAAAATGGTATTTTTGTTCTTTTTCTAGCTGGTGGTACTTGGAAAGTTGACGTTTTGTTTGAGCAAATGGGGGAGGCAGAAGTTAACTTCAACCCATCAGTAACTGTCATGAGTATTGGCAAGCCTGGAAACAACTACTCAGCCACGGTTAATGTTCCTGCTTCCACACTTAAGCCAGGTATTTACAGAATTATCTTCAGAATGCAGTGGCGCTTTGCCGCAGGAAAACCTAGACCAATTGTAATGTTCAAAGATTTAGGACTTACACAAATTTATCAAGAGTTATAATTGGTTTCATTCAAAAAAAGAAGGGGTTGCCTTTGGCTAACTCCTTCTTTTCTATTTATTTATAATCATCAATATGAAAAATAACCTTAAAACACCAATAGCTGAAAAAGATAAGGAAGGATTTGAATTGTTTGACAAAGAGAATGTTTATTTTTTTTACTACAAAGATGAATATGAGAATATTTTGCTCCAAAGCAAACCTTTTGAAAATGAGGATGATAGAGCATATGCAATGGAAGAAGTTCTACAAATATTTACCAATGAGAAAAACATACAAATAAAGAATAATAGTAACTTATTTTATTTTGTAGTGAAAGATAGTAAGGACTTACCCATTGCAAGAAGCACTATTTTTGACACGCAAAATCAAGTAGAAAAAGCATTAGTTGTTTTTAAGCAAAAAATGGTAGCTATAGCCTTTCCACAATCTGAACCTACCAAAGAAATAGAAAGATTTTCTGCAAAATCAATAATCCCTATTTACGAAACAAACATACCCAACCGATTTTCATTTAGGGTTGATGTATATCGTTCCGAAGATGATCAAACGATATTTGGTAAAATTGAGTATTCGCTCACTCAAGAACGAATTAATTTTAATGGATTAGATGGAGAAAAAATTACGCATTTTATGCGATCTAAAATATGTATTCCTACAAGCACTTTATCGCTCGATACTTACTTAGATTCAAACGGTACAGATACTAGAATAGAAAGTCATGATAAGCGTAGCCCAATCAATACGCTTCCCAAGCCAGCAACAACCAATAAAATAGCTTTCAGTCATCAAGTTCAAAAAAGTAATCTGGAAATTAGTCTGTTGAAAGATAATTTCATTTTATCAAATCAGTGTCTTGTCCAAAATGAACAGTATCATCTTGAAATAGCAATCGAAAACATCAGGGAAGAGTCCTGTTTACTTAATATTTTTGTGAAATCATTAAGCAGTAATTATAGAAATACAATAAACGAAATCCAATGCAAGACAGATAGTTTCAGAGCATACGCTAATTATCGAAGTGATTTTATGGAAGGATTAATTCAAGAAGAATGGGTAGAATGCGAGCGGTATAACCTACTAGAGTCCTTTTTAATTGTTCTGCAAAAGTTAACTGAATTTTTTATCCATGAGCAGTATTATGAAATCGCATTAAAAACCGCTTCAAAAATGGTTTATCTGGACAACTGTTTAGAAAACGCTTACAGATTTATGATGATTAGTTACTGGAAAAATGGAGATAGAATAAATGCACTCCGTCAATTTGAGCGTTGCAAACAAGCCCTAAAGCGAGAGTTGGGCATTAATGTCAGTAAAAAAACGGTTGAACTTTATGAGGAAATTCAAAAAGAATAGAGAAAAAATTCGTTCTAAGATATTTGAAAAATAGACTTTGGGGTCTTTGTTTCCTTTTCAACTTTCTGCAAAAATATATCCTCTATGGATAAGGAATAAAATCATTATAGTCATCAAAATAAAAAGGGCAACCGATGTTAAACACAAGTTGCCCTTTCATCAATTCAAGATTTTGTTACATTATCCTCCAAAATCGTCAAAAGAAATGTTTTCTTCTGGAACGCCTAAGTTATCTAACGTCTTCAATACAGAAGCATTCATCGCTGGCGGACCACAGAAGTAATATTCTACTTCTTCTGGCTCAGGGTGGTTTTTCAAGTATTGTTCATACAGTACATTCATAATGTATCCTTTGAAACCATCTCCTTGATTATCTTCTATACTTCCTTTAACAACCCAGTTATCTTCTGGTAATGGATTGTCTAATGCTATATGGAATTTAAAATTAGGAAACTCTTTTTCAATTTGACGGAAATCCTCGACGTAGAATAGCTCGCGTTTTGTACGACCACCATACCAGTACGATACTTTTCTATCTGTTGTTTTCAGAGTATGAAATAAATGGAACAAATGCGAACGCAAAGGCGCCATACCTGCACCACCACCGATGTAAACCATTTCCTTCTTAGTTGGCTTAATGAAAAACTCACCATAGGGACCTGAAATAGTTACTTTGTCACCTGGCTTTTGCGCAAAAACGTATGAAGAACAAACACCTGGATTCACGTCCATCCAACCATTTTTTGCCCTATCAAAAGGTGGCGTTGCAATACGAATATTCAACATGACAATGTTTCCTTCTGCTGGGTGATTTGCCATAGAATAAGCACGGAACACAGGCTCTTTATTTACCATTTTTAAATCCCACAGTTTGAACTTATCCCATTCTTCTTGAAACTCATCTGGTTTTTTCCCCATTTTAGGATGTGAAGTGATATCTATAGTTTTGTAATCCACTTCAACTGGTGGTACATCTACCTGAATATATCCACCTGCTTGGAAATCTAGGTTTTCACCTTCAGGCAACCTCACCACAAACTCCTTAATAAAGGAAGCCACGTTATAGTTGGATACGACTTCGCATTCCCACTTCTTAATTCCAAAAATTTCTTCAGGAATACCAATGCGCATATCTTCCCTTACTTTAACTTGGCAAGCCAAACGTTTATGTTCCGCTACCTCTTTTCGGGAAAGGTGATTCAACTCTGTTGGAAGTACATCGCCCCCACCTTCATAAATATGGCACTCGCACATTGCACATGTACCACCACCACCACAAGCAGAAGGTAAGAAGATGCTCTTATCAGAAAGAGCCGTTAATAAAGAAGAACCCGGCTGGACAAGCATCGGATTTTCCTCATCACCATTAATGATGATTTTTACTTCTCCCTGAGGCACTAATTGTTTTCTAGCGTAAAGCAGTAGGAAAGCCAGCAATAATATAACTGTCATAAACACCACAACTGCAAATACTAATGTCGTTATACTCATGTTGTATATCAATATTTAAGTGAGCAATTTTTTTACTATTTAGCAGCCGTTAAAGCTGCTGGATCAATACCTGTCAAACTTAAAAATGCCAATCCCATTAATCCCGTCAGGATAAAAGCCATACCCAGTCCTCGTAATGGTGCAGGCACATTAGAGTATTTAATTTTTTCGCGGATAGCTGCAATAGCTATAATTGCTAAGAACCATCCAAATCCACCACCTAAGCCGAAAGCCAAAGAATCGCTGAAGTTATATTCGCGAGAAACCATAAATAAAGAACCTCCTAGAATGGCACAGTTTACCGTGATAAGCGGTAAGAAAATACCTAGTGCGTTATAGAGTGATGGGGAAAATTTTTCTACTATCATTTCCACTAATTGTACCATAGAAGCGATGACGGCAATGAACAGAATAAATCTCAAAAAGGTTAAATCTATCCCAAACACGCCTGACTCACTCAACAAAAAGGTATTAATCAACCAATTAATAGGCATTGTTACACCTAGTACAAATATAACGGCTAATCCTAAGCCAAAAGCTGTTTTCACTGTCTTGGAAACTGCTAAGTAAGAACACATTCCAAGAAAGTAAGCTAACACTAAGTTCTCTACGAATGCTGCTTTGATGAATATATTAATAAATTCCATAATTTTTCCTTGTTGTAGAATAATACTATTCACTTGTGTTAAGAAATATCAATCAATTTTTGATTATAAGAACGTTGTAACCAGATTAGGATACCAATGACAAACATCGCTGCTGCTGGAAGTACCATCAGGTTATTGTTGCTATACCAAGCAAAAAGCGAACCAAAACCACTTTCTGCGGCGGTGTTTATTAAGTAGGAAGCCTGTTCGTTACTCGGTCCTATTAATCCAAAGCCTAACAATGTTCCTTTACCAAATATTTCTCTAACAATAGCTATCAGAATAAGAATAGCACCATAGCCTAGTCCATTGCCAATGCCGTCAACAAAAGCGCGCCAAGGTTTATTCGCCATAGCAAATGCCTCTAAACGCCCCATTACAATACAATTTGTAATAATTAGACCAATGTAAACAGATAATTGACGATAAATCGGATAATTCAAATACTTTAATGCTAGTTCTACAACAGTTACTAAAGAGGCAATAATAATCAACTGAGCAATCAAACGCACAGATTTCGGAATATAATTGCGTAACAAAGAAGTAAATAGACTAGAGAAACCTGTTACAAAAATCACTGCAACAGACATTACAATAGAAGGAGCGACCAGTGAAGTTACCGCCAAAGCAGAGCAAATACCCAGTACCTGTACAGTAATTGGATTATTGTCATTCAATGGATCAACCAATAATTTTTTTTCTTTTGCACCAAATAGCGGCTCACGCTCTTGCACTTTTGGTTTGTCTTTAACTGCTACATCTGCCATGACTGATGTTTTCTTGTTTATAGTAGTGAATCAAAAAAGTTCTAACTCTTTGCCTTTGATAAGTAAGGCTCATAATAACGAATCCCTCTTTTTAGCATTTCCGTTACACCATCAGCGGTTACTGTTGCCCCAGAGATACCATCTACTTCGTGATTCTTATCTCTAGCACCTCCTTTTCGGACAACCACAGATGTATATTCTCCTTGTTCATCATAGATTTTCTTTCCTCTAAATTGAGCAGGGAATGTAGGGTTATCTTTGATTTCGGCACCTAGACCTGGAGTTTCTCCTGCATGGTCAAAAGCCACACCTGCTATTGTTTTTAAATCATCTTGAAGTGCAACAACCCCCCAGATTTCGTCCCAAAGTCCGTTTCCTCTGACAGAAAGAATATAAAATTTATTACCATCAGTAGCATTATAAATATAGAGTGGCAAAACACGCTCTGCCTCTGGCTTTTTGCGCTCTTTCGCCAAATCTACTTGCGCTGCTGTCATGCCATCCACTAAGTTTCCGTCCATATCAACCACCTTTTGCTCCATTCTTTCAGAGAAAATGGTTTGCACTTCTGCATCCGTTAATTGAGCAGTAGGCTTATCTAAATACTTGTCAATAGCCGAAAGAATCGCTCTTTTATTGAAAACAGATTCATTAATAGCTGCTTGAGACTTTGTTAACTCCCTTAGACCAGTTAGTGATACTGCTACTATTGAAGTTATTATGAGTATAAATGTTACAATTTTACCTGTTGATTCCATGCTTTAGTTTGTTTATAGCATATTAAAAATACCGCTTTTAATTATGCAGTTGCTGTAACTACTGCTCTCTTCATTCTTCTCTTCATGTTTGCCTCTAACACATAGTGGTCAATTAATGCAGAGAAGGTATTCATAAACAGGATGGCTAACATCCAACCTTCTGGATATGCTGGGTTAAGTACACGCACGACCATACCGATAAAACCAATCATAAAGCCGTAAATTAATTTGCCCGTTGGTGTTGCGGAAGCCGTTACAGGGTCAGTAGCCATAAAAGCTGCTGCAAAAAGCAAACTTCCCATGATAAATTGGTTGTACCAAGGCACTTGCATAAATACAGTTACACCCCAAAGATTCATTAACATTCCCGTTACCGCTGCACCCACAAGAAAAGAAACAATAATCCTCCAGTCAGCAATTTTAGTAACGATTAGGAAAATGATACCTAGCACTACTAAAACTTTGGATGTTTCACCAACAGAGCCTGGTATTGCTCCCCAGAGCATAGCAGAGGAAGAATAGGTTGCGGTAACGTTTTCCCAACCTCCTTGAGAAGCTAAACTTAATGGAGTCGCACCTGTATAGCCATCCACTATGGCAGATTGAACATTAAAAGTCGCACTTCCAATGGTAGCTAATATCGGATTAAGCACGCTAGTTACAAACCAACCATACTCTACCACGCTACCTGGAGTAGTAGAAGAAAAGCCTGCAACCCAAACGTCATCACCAGAGATGGTTGTTGGATAAGCAAAAAAGATAAACACACGAGAAAGTAGTGCAATATTCCAAATGTTCATGCCTGTACCCCCAAATGCCTCTTTGCCAATAATGACCGCAAAAGCCACAGAAATACCTAGAATCCACAACGGAATGTCTGGTGGCATAATTAAGGGTATTAATGCACCCGATACCAGAAAGCCTTCTTCCACAGAGTGCCCCTTACGTGCAGCATAGAAAAATTCGATTCCAAGTCCTACCACGTGGGCAACAATAAATATTGGAATCAACTTAACTAATCCATATAAGATTTTTAAATGTAGCCCTGCAAGTGGTGCAGTATGTTCACCTAATGCGACAAAGTGCTGATGACCAATATTCCAAGTACCAAAAACATAGCACAACTGCAACGCCAAAACCACATGCACCATAGTACGCTTTAAATCCATGCCATCTCGGATATGCACCCCTCCATGCGTGGTTTCGTTAGGTGCAAATGCAAAGGTAAAGAAGGCATCGTAAGCCGTGTGTAGCAATTTCTTTTCTTTGCTGGGTTCTATTTTTCTGAATAAATTTAATAAAGCCTGTTTCATATTTTAGTTAAGATTCTTTTTTCTTTTAGTAAGTTTTTTTACTACATCTCACCTTAGAGCATGTTTAAATTTTTAATTACTGAAAACTAATATTTTATGAACCTAACTTCAGTAATGCTTAGTCATTTAGCCCGCTAAATTCCCTCGCCTTCCTATTGTAAGAACCACAAACTATTGATTTTCACTTAAAGAAAATTTTTAAACAATCTCTTAATATAACAAGGGTTTTCAGTATGAGTTGCCTTGTTTATTGTCAAAAAAATATAACAATTAACTTTGCTCGCGAATAGCTTCTAACCCTTCTCTCAATAACTGTTGCAAAGGCATTTTTGAGGTACAAACAAATTCGCACAATGCAACGTCTTCTTCTGTTAACTCTAATAAACCTAAGCCTTCCATACGCTCTAAATCATTGGTCATTATAGCCTTCATCAAAGGCTGCACTAATATGTCCATTGGCATCACTTGCTCATAGTCTGTAGTTACCACAAATGCCCTCTTTTCTCCGTGTGTATTGGTGTTTGCCTTAAATTTCTGTTCTGGGAACAAAAAATTTGGAAAAGTATTGGAAATAGATGGTCGCGGTGCCAAAGGCAATAACCAACCAAACAATTCATAATCATCTCCCTCCTCAATTACCGTTACTTGGTCATCATAGTAATTTAAGAACTGTTTTTCTGACTTTTGCTTTCCAGAAAGTACATCCCCAGAAATGATACGAATGTGATCGTTTGCTAGATTATCTTTAAGCAATTCTGAGATGTTGGCACCGATATATGTTTTAACATATTTTGGCTCTTTCAATTCTGCTCCTGTTAGAGCTACAATCCTAGAAGCATCAAAACGATTTTCCAAAAACAGTGCACCCAGCGTGATAACACCCTGAACATCTAAAGTCCATACTTTATCTTTTGCGCTAATGGGCTTAATGTGATGGATTTGTACCCCAACATTGCCCGCTGGATGTTTACCTTTAAAATAGACTTTTTCTACACCTTGCGCATCTCGGAATGCAGGTGAAGGTAATTGTCTTCCATTTAAGCCTAGATAAACCTTACCATTAGTCAATTTATTGAGCACATCCAAACCTTTTTGAAAAGATTTTTCTCTTCCCGCTACCAAAACGTTACTGTCTGGTGCTAGCGGTGCGGAGTCAAAAGTGCTGATAAAAATATCTCTAGGTACGACATCTGATTCTGCTACTAAATCAAATGGACGCTGACGAAGCATTGTCCAAGCACCAGATTCCAATAAATAATGTACCAGTTCCTCTCTGCTGCTATTTTCTAAGTCAAATGCAGGGAATACTTTATAGGTTATTTCTGCATCCGATAAAATAACAACTTCGTTAATAGCACGCTTTGCAGCTCTATTGATAGCAACTATCTCACCGCTTACAGGAGCAACATATTTGATTTCGGGTCTTTTTTTGTCAAAAAACAATTCTTCGCCTGCTTGTACTTTTTGTCCAATCTCTACCACTAGTTTTGGAATGGGCGACATACCAATAAAATTTTGAGGTTGCACCGCAAAGGAACGCACTGATATGTTCTGAACAACACCTTTTGCCTCTCCCTCCAACAAAATATCGTGTCCTTTTCTTAATTTTTTTACTTCTTGACCTTTTAAAAAAGACGGCTGATTGCTAGTACCTACTATTTCATTCCATTTTGGAAATATAGAAACATTTACAGCCTCTGTATCCACCCCCACAGTCTTAGCTTGCATTGCTAGGAAGCTGTCTGCTACTTGAATCACAAAAAATAAGGCAATGAAACCCACCAAACCGATAATGGCGTAAGTAATCCAGTTGGCACCGTCCAGTAATCCCGGTGTTTGCGCAAATGCTTGGTTAGCTAGAGAAACCCAAATAAACACAAGAGAAATCTTAATCCCTAATTTTTTCATTTCGTTTATAGTATTAACCTCAAAAGATTATTTTAATTGCTTTCGCATCTATTTTTTTGATAATCAAGCACTTTGATTATTTTAATGCAAATATATAAACCTTACGGCTTAAATAAAACCTTAACACATTTGATTTTTATTTGACTTCACATTATTTAGATTTATTCTAATTAAGATTCAATTCAAAACACTATTCAATAAGATATTAGTCGCTATCTCTAGTATATTCATTCGTTTTTTACAAAAACTTAATGCAAACTGGTGTTGGTACTTCCGATTTAAAGCCAGTTGCCGTAAGTGCGCCTGTGGTTACATCAATCTTAAAAGAAAGTATATTTCCGGTGCCTTGGTTTGCCACAAGTAAGATTTGTCCGGTTGGGTCAATCTCAAAGTCTCTTGGCGTTTCGCCTTGTGTAAGCTCATGCTCTACAAGAGTCAATGTACCATCATTGTTCATTCCATACACTGCTATACTTTGATGGTCTTTCCTGTTGGAAGCATATAAAAACTTCCCGTTAGGATGAATTTTAATAGCAGCACAGTTACCCTCGCCTTCATAACCTTCTGGCAATGTACTAATAGTTTGTATGTTCATCGCCTTGTCATTTTCTATTTTAGCTACTTCAATCGTGCTGTTCAATTCATTGAGTACATATATAATATCTCCTTTTTTTGAGGAAATGTAATGTCGAGGACCTGCTTCTTTAGCTGTTTGATAGAAAGCAGTGGAATCTGGAATGAGCTCCCCTTTAGCGGTCAATTTGTAACGTAGCACTTGATCCAGCCCTAAATCTACTGCCAAAATATCGCCATTTGGCAATGCACTAATAAAGTGAGCATGTGGCGCAGTTTGTCTCGGATGTGTGTTACTCCCAACGTGTTGTATCATACCCGTAGGTACGCCAAGTTGACCATCCTCAAGTATAGGCAGTGCGGCAATATTACCTCCGACATAGTTTGCTACGAGTACAAATTTTTTATTTGCGTCAAAACTGATATGGCAGGGCGTTGCGCCTAATGCAGACTGCTTGTTTATAAAAGTCAACGTTTTTGTTGCTCGGTCTATCTTGTAAACACTGACTGCGCCTGTTGTATCTTGATTGGTTACTCCATGTTGATTCACGGTGAATAGTAAATCTCTTGACGGTTCTATCGCCAAATAACTTGGATTGATCATTCCCTCTGTTGTGTTCAAATAAGTTAGTTCTCCTGTCTGTGGATTAAGTTGATAAGCATAAATGCCTTTTCCCTTTCCTGTGCCAAACTCATTATCGGTGTATGTTCCAACGAAAAAATACTGTGTTTCATTTACAGGCACATTTTCTGGCATTTGGCAAGCAGATAGCATAAGTAGTGCAAATGCCACACAAGCCGTCGTTAGTTTCAAGATGTTGTAAGAATTGTCGTTGGTATTTTTCATAATGTTGATTTATCAAATTAGCTTTGTAAAGGCTAACAAATTATATAGCATTGAATTCCGCACTACAAATATTGCAAAAATATTGGGGTTATTCTAACTTTCGCGAGCCGCAAGAACAAATTATTCAATCGGTACTGGAAGATAAAGACACCCTTGCGTTGATGCCAACGGGTGGTGGAAAGTCCATTTGCTTTCAAGTGCCAGCTTTATGTCGGGAAGGTGTTTGTATTGTCGTTTCGCCATTAATTGCCTTAATGAAAGACCAAGTGTATCAACTCAAGCGCAGAAATATTGCTGCCGAAGCCATTTATACAGGGATGCACTACAAAGAAATTGACCGAATTTTAGATAATTGTATCTATGGTGGTGTCAAACTGCTTTACCTTTCGCCAGAACGTCTGTTGAGCGAATTAGCACAACAGCGCATTGCTCAAATGAAAGTTAATTTATTGGCGGTGGACGAAGCACATTGCATTTCTCAATGGGGTTACGATTTTCGTCCACCTTATTTGCAAATTGCAGATATTAGAGCCTTGCACCCAAAAGTTCCTATATTGGCATTAACCGCCACCGCTACAAAAGAAGTAGAGAAGGACATCCAAGAAAAACTGAAATTCACAGCAAAAAATGTTTTTCGCACTAGCCATGCGCGTGCCAATCTTGCCTATGTGGTGCTGCAAGAGGAAGCAAAGGAAAATAAATTGCTTCAAATGGTGCAAAAAATAAAAGGCTCAACTATTATTTATGTGCGCAATAGAAAGAAAACCAAAGACTTAGCTTTGTTTTTGCAGCAAAAAGGCGAAAAAGCAGATTTTTATCATGCAGGCTTGAGCAGTGAAGAACGCAACCGCAAACAAGAGGATTGGATTAACAATAAAACCCGAATTATAGTCAGCACTAATGCTTTTGGTATGGGCATTGATAAGCCTGATGTACGCTTAGTAGCACACATAGACCTACCGGACAGTTTGGAAGCCTATTTCCAAGAAGCAGGTCGAGCGGGTCGCGATGGCGAAAAAGCCTACGCTGCATTGTTGTATTGCGAATCTGATAAATTTAATTTGGAACGTAGTTACGAGCAGTCTTTTCCTCCTTTTAGCTTCATTCAGCAAGTTTATCGAGCATTGGGTAGCTATTTTCAACTAGCCGTTGGAGCAGGTCAGGGGCAAAGTTATGATTTCGATTTAGTGGATTTTACAAAGAAGTTTTCTCTGGACATAGTAAAAACACACACTGCGCTAAAGATTTTAGAACAAGAAGGTTGGATTGTACTCACAGAAGCCGTGTTTGTACCGTCGCAATTTACTATATTAGTCAATAAAGACGAGCTTTTTAGCTACCAACTAGAGCATCTGAACTATGATAAAATCCTGAAAGCATTATTGCGCACCACACAAGGTTCTTTTTTGCATTACACCAAGATAAAAGAACAAGGTCTAGCAAAAGCCTTAAATATGGACATTGCTACACTCAAAAAAGCCTTATTAAAAATGCAGCAGGATAAAATTATTGACTATATCCCTCAAAAAGACAAACCGCAAATTGTGTTTACAAAAGAGCGCACTTCGGCGGATAACCTGACGATTGACCACGAGCAATATGAGTTTAGAAAGCAACGCTACCGCTATCGCACAAAAGCTGCCATTCGTTACGCCGAACACATTCAATGTAGAAGCCAACAATTACTTGAATACCTTGACGAAGAAAATGCTCCTACCTGTGGCGTTTGTGATGTTTGCTTAGGCAGGCACGAGGATAAACTCAGCCAGGAAGAACTCAATAATTACAGAGAAAAAATTCGTGCCTTATTGCAAAATCAACCGAGTACGCTAAAGTTACTCATAGAAAATTTTACGCCAAAACGTCAAAAGAAGGTATTAAAAGTAATTGAGTATCTTGTTTCCGAAGGCATTATTGAGCAACAAGCCGATGAATTAAAGTGGCGGTAAGTTAATTTTTGAGGATGGGTTCTAGGTATTCGGTGTTGGGTTTGAGGTGTTGGGTTATATTTTTAAAATCTTCGATACTTGACAGTATCTGGCTTAAATCTTGGACAGGCATTTAGTAAAATTTCAAAAAAAATTAAATTTTTAAAAACCAAATGAATTATGCTTCTCGTAAATGGGGTAACTGATGAATAATACAATTACTTTCACTTTGATTGTAAGTGAAATACAAATAGCAATTTAGTCTATTTGTATTAAATTCAAAGAAATCAGTTATCAAAAAATATCTATAATCTAAAACGTATTTTTTTTATGCAAAAAAATGGTCTTTTAGGCACATTGGTGCTTATGTTACTGTGCTTTTCGATGCAAGCACAAAGCCCACTAAGTGGATTTATGAATGGAAAAGGGAACGGAGCTATTGCAGTTTCTCAATCGGTAGAGCAATATGATGAAGTTTTGCTTGTACCCAACGATGCTAAAGGTGTACCCGTTTTTGAAGAAGTGGAACTTAACAGCACTTCTATTTATGCTTCTTACGGTATCAGCGACCGCTTGGATGTAGTGATGGGTTTGCCTTACATCAAAACAACAGGAAATGCAAGCGAAGCCGTATTAAACCGATTAGGATTTGAAAACACCAGAAGCGGTATTCAAGACCTTTCCCTATTTGTAAAGTACAATCCATTTAACATTCAGATGGGTGAAAGTAACTTGAATTTCTTAATTGGCGCAGGTGTAAGAACGCCACTTGGCGACTACAAAGTGGATGAAGGGCTGCAATCTATTTTAGCTATTGGCAACCGAGCCACCAGTTTAAATGGTTTAGCGATTGCTCAACTACGCACACCGTCAGGTATTTTCTTGACAACACAGGCAGGTTATAGCCTCCGTAACAATGAAGTTCCGAATGCATTATTAGGAGAAATCAAATTGGGTTATGCTGGTAGTCGCATCTATGCAGATGTGTGGTATGCTGGTCAGGTATCCAATGGTGGCGTAAACATCTTGGGCGAAGGTTTTGTAGGCTTTTTCCCGGCTACTGATGTAACTTACACTCGTGCAGGTGCAAGTGTTTATGTGCCAATTGTTGGTGGTTTTGGGATTTCTGGTGGCATTAATCAATATCTTACAGGACGTAACATCGGTAAATCTACTGGCTATTTTGGTAGCTTGGTATTGAATTTCTAATCCATACTACACTTTAATCATTCTATTTTCAAAGCAATTTTTAATATTTAAAATTCCATATTATGTTATTCAGTAAAAGAATTTTTCTGGCAGTATTATCTGCTGTTGTTATATTTTCACTGTCTTCTTGCGAAAAAGAAGATGAGAATTTACTACCCACTATTGCTTCCATTGCAGTCACTAACGGTGATTTCAGCACACTAGAAGCTGCTGCTATACAAGGTGGCGTAGCCGTAGTGCTTTCCAATCCTAATCCAAACGACCCATCAGGTGCATATACTGTATTTGCTCCTACCAATGATGCTTTTGCTCGATTAGGGTTGAATAATGCAGATGCTCTAACCGTATTAAATGACGGTTTTCTAACCAGTACATTATTATATCATGTTTCCAACGGTAATCTGAATGGCAATACCATTATGCCTGGCATGACTTCTGGTTCTGCTTTAGGACCAAACCGTAGATTTATCAGAAGAGGAAATGACCTTTACATCAACGGCTCAAAAATATTAGCTACTGATGTTAAAGCAGACAATGGAACAGTACACGTCATTGACAAAGTGCTATTGGCGACAGGGGCAGACATTGTACAATCGGCATTAGCCTTGAAAAATGCTCAAGTGTTTGTTGTTCCTGAACTTTCTTTCTTAGTAGAAGCATTATTATATGCAGAGTTAGCAGGTGCTTTAGTCGCAACACCTGAAGGTAGTTCTTTCACTGTGTTTGCACCAACGGATGCTGCTTTCATGCAGTTGGGTAAAGATTTGGGTGTACCACTCACTGTGCCTGCTGACGTGCGAAAGTTGCCAAAAGATGTAGTAACCGCAGTCTTGTTGAATCATGTAATTGCAGATGGTGGCAAATTCACTTCTGAAATGAATGGTGGTGTAGTATCACCACTTGGAGGTACTAATCTTACACTTGGAGCATTCAATAACGGAACGCTTACTATAAGAGGAAACGGAAATAGTAATCTTGCAAACATGGTTATTCCAGATGTATTAACAACTAATGGTGTTGTTCATGTTATTGACAGAGTATTGCTTCCATAGTCATATTATAAACAAGCAAAATCAATCAGAGTAAAATAGTTGTGTAATTAATCTTTGATGTCGGATAGCTTTTGGCTTCCGACATCTTTTTTGTTTATCCTTTTACTGATTTTATTAGAAAGAACATTATTGGTAGGAATATCAACCCCATTACTAAAAATATAAACCATGCGCCAAGTCCATCTTTTTGACCGTTCGCAGTTTGGATGGTTTGAAATACAATTAATCCAAAAATAATAACGATAGCAAGTTTTAAATATCGAATCATTCTGGTTGCATTCGTGTATTGCATCAATGCGTTAGTCTTGGTGATTGGTGTTGGATAATTCAAAACATGAGGAAACCTATTCAAAATAGTTGATGCAACAAATAAAATAGTTGCTATAAATGGTAAAGCTAAGATGTGATTTTTACTTCCGAATCTATCTGCTGCTCCCGATAAGTCGTAATGGACAGGAATAATGTCTGGTAAATTATTGTAATTCATCACCGTAAATGCCCAAACTGTTAATAATGAAATCCATCCTAACGCTTCCACTATTTTATCCGCTGGCGATAGTTTTAATTTGATGATGGGTCTTGGCTGCATACGTTTTTATTTAGTCTTAAATGTAGGATGACTTTATGTTTTTTCAGGTTTGATAATATTTTATTTTCACTCTATTTTTGTCAGAAACGAAGGTATTTGAAATCTTTGCCCATATTTTTTTTCAAAAAATTGGCAACGCTCCAAGAATTGTGCCTTGCCGTAATCCCAAATAAACTGAATAACACCGCCTTTGTGCGCAGGAAATCCCCAACCATAAACACTGGCTAAGTTAGCTTCGGCGGTGGTTTGAATGACTCCTTCTTGCAAACACCAACCCGCCTCTATAACTTGCGCAAATAAAAAACGCTCCATTAATTCAGTGCGGTCATATTGTTGTTTTATGACTGGGAAATAATCCTTCAACTCCTGCCACAGCTTGCGTTCATCATTTTCGTAGTATTCATAAAATCCTTGATTATTAATTCGCCCTTTGCGATTCAATTCTTCAATTAGTTGATTTAATACCGTCACAGCGGGATGTTGAATATATTTGTTGCCATAGTGTGCAGCCGCAAGTTGCTCATAACGCAACACAAGTGGCAGACCTAAATCATCAGCAAAAGCTAAGCCACCTTTTGGCATACCTACTTGTAAACCTAAATTTTCAATCAATGCAGGGGCATAACCTTCTAAAAGCATAGTAATGCTTTCTAAAATGAAGGTATTTTGTACTCTCGAAACGTAAAAGCCCCAAGTATCTTTAACAATAATTGGAATTTTACCAATCGCGCGTGCAAAATCGTACGCACGTGCAATGGTTTCCTTAGAAGTTTTTCTGCCTTTCACGATTTCAATGAGCGGTACTTGTTGAGCAGGGTGAAAAAAATGCAATCCAACATAATTTTCAGGTCGGTTGGCAGCTTCCGCTAATTGAGAAATAGGGACAGAAAGGGTATTGCTACCAATGAAAGCGTATTCATCCAGATACTGTTCAGCTTCTTGTGTTACTTTTTGCTTGACCGCAATATTTTCAAATACTGCTTCGATAACTAAATCGCAGTCCTCAAAATCTTTTGTATTTTCTGTGGTCTGAATGCGGTTGATGATGCTTTTCTTTTCTTCTACACTAATTTCATTTCTGTCGAGTAATTCTTGCACATTGCGCTCTACCATGCGCTTGCCTTGCGCCGCAATGATTCGTGAAACATCCTTTAGTACAACTTCTAGTCCATTTACAGCGCAACTGGTGGCAATACCTGATCCCATAAGACCTGCACCAATAACCCCTACTTTTTTAGGTCGAAATTTGCCGAAGCCTTTAGGTCTAATTTCACCACTTTCAATCGCCTGGCGGTCAAACCAGAAAGTGCGAATCATATTTTTAGCGGTTGTGCTACACACCAACTCTGTGTAATATCTACTCTCGATGGAAAGAGCCGTATCAAAATCGAGGCGAAAACTTTCTGCTAATATGTTCAAAATAGCGTGTGGTGCAGGAAAAAGTATTTGCTTTTCCTTCACCAATTCAATATTTAATCGGCGAATAATTTCCAATATTTGTTGAGAAGATTTATTGGACGTTTTGTTTTTGGTATCCCAGGGTTTTGCAGTTGATGGCGACTTGAGCAGCCATTGCCTTGCCTTTTCAATTAACTCTTTATGGGAATGTGCTACATCATCAATAATGCCTGCTCTAAGGGCTTCTTTGGGTTCGTAGGTGCGTCCTTGTGCCAGTAAATGAAAGGCTTTCTCAACGCCCAATAACCACATTAAGCGAATGACACCACCGCCGCCAGGAATCAACCCGAGACTAACTTCAGGCAAGCCTAGTCTAATTTTAGGTTGGTCGAGCGCAATTCGATAATGGCAAGCCAATGCTAATTCAAATCCACTGCCTAACGCATTTCCATTTATAGCCGCTGCCACAGGTGCGCCAGGATATTCTATATCTCTAAAAATTTGCTTGAGTTTGTTGGTAAAAGTCAACACCTCTCTGGGGTCGTTGGCACGATAAAGGTATTCCCAGTTGCCTCCCTCCAAAAAATTGCGCTTAGCAGAAGTAATGATTACGCCTTTAAGAGCATCTCGACTGCGTTCTTTTTTAAGGTATTGAATGACAGGCACAAAAGCATCAACAATCTCATGGTTTATTACATTGAAGGGTTCGTCTTCCATATCCAAAATCAAGGTGGCGATGTTATCCCTATCTTTTTTGTACCTAATCATAACTTACTTTATAAAGTCCGTTGAATGAATTTATTCTGGTCGCTAAGTTCGATAACCTTTATTGTTATTCCAACTTTTTCACTTCGTTTGGTCGCGATGATTTTTTTTTGTCCTTTTAAACTGTTAAAAAATTCTTAAAATTTGTTAAAACACTGCTATCCCTTTTCATAAAGCCGTCTGCTATTTGGGTACTTTGATTGAGTGAATGACACATCAAAAGTGTAAATGGAAAACAACTCTTAACAAAGTATTAAAATGCTCATTTCCATTAACATCAGCTTAAAATATTGGACATAACAAACAAACACCAAATTCAGTTATATCATCAAAAATTAGAATATTTAGAGAACACATGAAAACAACAAATGCACTATGAACTTAAAGCAAATTAAAATTGACCTAACAGTAAAACTGATGAACCTTAAAAATCAGTCAAATACATTACAAATCATTCAAGAAAGTATGGTGGGCTTCAAAGAAGAAATTGGAAATTTTTTAGATGTAGTGATGTTAAACGATTTGGGGCTATCGCCAAGCATTGTAAAAAGAACCTATGCTATGCGTTTTGAGAAATGCACACTAAACGTGGACTTAGTCGTTAATCAAACAACGAAAAGCGAATATATTAATGGATTCAACATGAATTAACGTAGCAAATGAATTACTACGTTAATCTTATATAACTCAGGCCTCCACAACAAATTTGTAACCTACTCCACGTACAGACCTAAAATAGTTCGGATTCTTAGGATCATCTTCAAAATACTTTCTGAAGGAAAGTATAAAATTATCAATCGTTCGCGTTGACGGATACACGTCGTATCCCCATACCGATTGTAGAATTTGTTGCCTTGAAACCACCTCATTCTCCCTGTCAATCAACAGTTTAAGCAACATTGCTTCTTTCTTCGTTAGAGTAAAATCTCCATTGTTTCCCGTTGCCTCGAAAGTAATGAAGTTAACTTGATTATTGCCGAAACGGAATATTTCAGGCTTGTTTTCAGGTGCTTTACTTGTTCGCTTGATTAGATTACTAACGCGCAGCAACAATTCTTCCAAGTTAAAAGGTTTGGTCAAATAATCATCCGCACCTCTTTTCAATCCGGCAATTCTATCCAAAGGCGTATCCTTTGCTGTTAGAAAAATGATGGGTACATCCATGTTGGTCAAGCGCACCTGCTCACATATCTGAAAACCATCAATTTCGGGAAGCATAACATCCAGCACCAACAAATCAAAATGTTGCTCGCGGAAATATTTTAAAGCATCCTTTCCATTTCTAGCCTCCACTACTTCAAAACCCTCCATTTCTAGATTGAGCTTCACCACTTCTCTGATATTTTCCTCATCTTCTACAAACAATATTCTCATAAATTCTTTATTTTGATAGCGAAAAAGAAAGCAATAACTTTCAATGCAAAGTGAAACCAGTTAATAATCAAAGGGTTCACGAAATATGACAAACTTAACAGAATAAAATGACAGAAAATAATAACATCCTTCGGTTGAATGCGGAAATGGCTTATGCCGAAGAACTGGAAGCCTTAAAAAAGGCGGATAATAGCCCTAAACCTACTAATTGGCTCTTATCCCCTTCGGCAGTAGTAACTTACCTATTGGGCGGAAAATTGAGCAACGGCGCAGTGATAGAACCTAAATATTTTGGCAACAAACAAGTGATTGAAATTGCGGTAGCGACCTTAGCTACAGACAGAGCTTTGTTATTGATTGGTGTGCCAGGAACTGCAAAAACTTGGGTTTCAGAACATTTAGCTGCCGCCATTTCTGGCGATTCTAGCCTTTTGGTGCAAGGCACAGCAGGCTTGGATGAAAACTTGCTGCGCTATGGTTGGAACTATGCCCGCCTACTAGCAGAAGGTCCAAGTGAAGCAGCCCTTGTGCCAAGTCCAATTATGAAAGCCATGCAAGCAGGCAAAATAGCAAGACTAGAAGAATTAACGAGAATCCCCTCTGATGTGCAAGACACGCTAATTACACTACTTTCTGAAAAAATATTGCCTATTCCAGAACTTAATACAGCAGTGCAAGCGCGTAGAGGCTTTAACATTATCGCTACCGCTAACACACGCGACAAGGGCGTGAATGAACTTTCGAGTGCCTTGCGTCGCCGATTCAATACCGTGCTGTTAGGATTGCCTAAAACATTAGAAGAAGAAGTAAGTATTGTCGCTAATAGAGTACAAAAACTAGGCAAATCCTTAGAGTTGCAGGATGTAAAAACGCCGATTGAGGAAATTCGTCGCTTGGTCACTATTTTTAGAGAACTTCGCAACGGAATAACCGAAGACGGGCAAAACAAACTCAAATCCCCCTCTGGTACACTAAGTACCGCCGAAGTTATTTCTGTGATTAATAATGGAATGGCAATGGCAGCCTATTTTGGCGACGGGCAGGTGAAGCCCAATGATTTAGCTGCTGTCTTAACAGGAACAGTGATACAAACCCACACACAAGACCGCCAAATTTGGTTGGAATATCTCGAAACAGTGCTAAGGGTTAGAAAAGATTGGACAACTTGGTATGAGGCATGTAAAGCATTGGTATAGCAGCACTTCGCTTGCATTAGCCTAGTGAAAACAAGCTAGTGAACTCAATTTTTTTCAAACTATATGAAATATAATTTGAAAATTAACCTAGAGTTAATACCTTTGTACTTAGTGGGCAACGACCAGCTCCCTTTGAACCCCCCCAGGTCAGAAATGAAGCAAGGGTAGGAGGTCGTAGTAGGTGTGTTTGCCCCTTATTTTTTCACTGTAAGTGCTTTTCTTTCAATAAATCAGATTATTTTACTTAGCATACTTTGACAGTTTTATTCACAAACTATCTTTTAGCGACGTTTGAAAACACTTGTGATAGTTTTCAAAATGGAAAAGTAAGGTATGAAAAGTATGACAGGTTCACAGATTTAATAGATAGCACCATAAAAATAGGAGTAGAAAAGTATTTGAAGATATTGATTAAATTACCCTCTACCCTACCCAAAGGCTCAGCTCCATTGCTTGTATGAACACTATTCTTGTCTTTTGTCCTATTTTGTCCAAATAATTTCGGTTAAAAGTATAATTTTGCCAGAAGATGAGCAGTTTCATCTGAAGTTGATATTAACGTTGAACACAAAATGATTCACTATGAAATTTTTTATTGATACAGCGAGCCTCGCTCAAATCAAAGAAGCAAAGGATTTAGGTATCCTTGACGGCGTAACCAC
>CALDYY010000047.1 GCA_937944245.1 uncultured Saprospiraceae bacterium
TTTTACCAGAAGGTATCTTGACAACTTACTGCGCCAAAGGTGAAGTAAAACGTACATTAAAAGCCGTTGGCTTCGAGATAGAATGCTTGCAAGGTCCTCCTGGCAAACGAGAAATGACTAGAGCAGTAAAAGGGTAAATTAATTGAAGATTGGAGCTTGTCTAAAAATTTTCTTTAGGTGAGAATCAGTAGTTTTTGGTTCTGACAATAGGAAAGCAAGGAAATTTAGCGAGCTAAATGACTAAGCCCTACTGAAGTCAGGTTCATAAAACATTGGTTTTCAGTAATTAAAATTTAAACATGCCCTTACTTTACTCGCTCTAATTCTCGCTTAGATTTTGCCTTGATCACATTTATTTTACCGTTATCGCCATAAAGTTCTCTTGATTTTTTATTGTATGCCACAGCAGCTTCTTCCGCTGTGGCATACATGCCTATATGCACGGATTTTCTATCCACAGAAATAACTGCGCGGTAGCGATTATTCTCTTTGTAAACACCAGTGTAACCCACTTTACTACTGGTTTTGCGTTTTCTACTTGCTACCGAGCGCGAACGATAAACTAAATTCTCTAATCTGCAATCGAGTTTATTTCCATTTTTTGCCCCTACTAAATTGTTCTTATCGCCCTTCTTTTCCTTCATAAATCGCTCGGCAATTAGCTTGTGGAGGTAGATGGTTTCCGTCTTATAGCCACCATCTGCTTTTTTCCAAGTTTTTTGAAACACTGCACAGCCACTGGAATGCTTACGAAGATTCTGCATAAATTCTATTTTGGATAAATAGGGATCTTTCGCTAAATGTTCATATACTTGGTCATCCAATAGGACATTGTCATCAGCGTTTTTTAGTTTAATCTTGTATAACACGTTGTTATGTAAGTTTGTCGTTTTTAAAAATGTTTTGTTTAATCAATTTAAAACAAAAATTAATTAAACAAAATGATTACCATTTAATTAGTTTACTTGAAAAGATTAATACACTTCAGTGTTAAAGGGTTACATGACATTAAAAAAATGTTTAACAAAAAAACTTGCGTCGAAAATAGTATGTTTTTTTTAGATGTGCAAGTAGGCGTAAAGATGTTTTATAAATTACTTTTATAGTAACGCTACAAAGAAATAATTATTTTGTATTTTGTTATCTTAGTACCGTCAAACAATAAGCCTTCATGCGATGAAATTCAATGAATACAAGATAAATGATGCACTTTTCTTACAGCGTTGTTTCGATTTAGCTAAGTTAGGGGAAGGGGCTGTAGCACCCAATCCTATGGTGGGCGCAGTGGTTGTTTATCAAAGTAAAATTATTGGTGAGGGTTATCATCAAGTATATGGTAAGGCGCATGCTGAAGTAAACGCCATTAACAGTATTTCTAGCGAATTAAAATACTTATTGCCTCAATCCACGTTGTATGTTTCATTAGAACCTTGTTGTTTTTTTGGCAAAACGCCTGCTTGCACGGATTTAATCATCCAATCAAAAATACCTAAAGTCGTCATAGCTGCTTTGGATGCCACACCAGAAGTAAGTGGAAAAGGAGTTGAAATACTTAGAAAACATGGCGTAGAAGTAATTGTAGGAGTTTTAAAAAAAGAAGGGGATACTTTGGTACGTCCACGCACTGTTTTTGTACAACAAAATCGTCCTTACTTGATTTTAAAGTATGCGCAAAGCAAAGATGGTTTTATAGGTCGTCAAAATGAAAGATTGATTATTAGCCATTTATATACCCAACGTCTAGTTCACAAATGGCGAAGTGAAGTAGATGCTATTTTAGTAGGCACAAATACAGCCTTGTTAGATAATCCTCAGCTAAACAATCGTTTATATTTTGGTAAATCCCCTATTCGGCTGGTCTTAGATAAGTCAGGACGTTTACCTAAGAATCATCATATACTTGATGATAGTCAACCTACTTTAATATTTACTGCTCAACAAAAAATACCTAGTGGACATGCGCAAACAGAGTGGGTAAATTTGGATTTTTCTGAATATTTTTTAGCCAATCTTCTAACGGAATTACATCATCGAAAGATAGGGGTAGTGCTTATAGAAGGGGGTAGAAAACTACTACAAAGTTTTATTGATGCCAATTTATGGGACGAAGCAAGAGTGATCACTGCGAACAAACATCTGAATTACGGTGTAAAAGCTCCTTTACTACCCAATTCTCCTAGTTTTGTTCAACCTATTTACAGAGATGAATTAGCAGTTTATTACAATCAGTATTTAAATTACCAATTGTCATCTTTTACATAAGCCAATTCCTCTAATAAGTATTGAGCGTTTTGTTTAAAAAATTTTTTTTCTGCATCTGACATTTCTGTTTTCCAACGAGAAGTATCTTTTTGTAAGGGTTGGTTAATTTGCCAGTTGCGACGTACAAGGTGGTCGTTTTCTCCTTGACTTCCTTCGGTGTATTCAGTTTTTTCTGCATAAAAATTGCGTGGAACTACATGATAGTTTAATAATTGCTCTTCAAAAGATTCATTTAAAAAATGAAGTATCTTCTGCAGAGATACTTCCGGCACTGCTTGCAAATCTTCTAGTCGCTGAAGCAAGACGTTTGGGTGATTCCAGTATTGCCGAGCTACCTCATTATCTTGAATCCATCTGTAAACACCTTGTTCAAAATCGTGATAGCGATTACGAATAGAACAAGCAACATCTCTTCCATCCCTCAACATCAATATGATTTTTGCATTGGGAAATAATCGAAATATCATTGGTATTTGGTAAATGTGGCGTGGCGTTTTTTCAATAAATCGCTTGGCAGTGGTTGTTTTATGCTTTGTATATTCTCGATAAAATTTCCAAAGAATAACCTTATCATTTCGTTCAAAATTGAGAATCCCTGTTTCTTTGGGCAATGCAAAAAAATTGGAATGAGCATCCAAAATCCTTATCATCAAAGACGTTCCACTATGACCACATCCTACAATAAAAATAGGATGGGTGTTCTCTAACATTTGTTTTTTTTGAGGAGCTATAAAAAAAAACAAATGTGCATAAACAAATTTGATAATCTGCTTGATGGATTGCCACATCTTCTGATAATTTTTTGTTATTTACTTCTCGTTATTGAACCAATCATTGTGCTGCTCCTCTACCCGAATAAACGTAGTACGTTTGGTTAACTCCTTTAGTTGCTTTGCACCTACATAAGTGCATGTAGAACGCAAGCCACCAAGTATATCTTGAATAGTGTCATTTACTGTACCCTTGTATGCAACCTGCACTATTTTTCCTTCTGAGGCACGGTATTCTGCTACTCCACCAGCATGTTTGTTCATGGCTTTCTCTGAACTCATTCCATAAAATTCTTTATACATTTTACCTTCTTTTTCAATGGTTTCACCGCCACTTTCATCATGCCCTGCCAGCATACCTCCCAACATCACAAAATCTGCACCGCCACCAAAAGCCTTTGCTACATCGCCAGGGGTGCGACAACCACCGTCAGCAATGATTTGTCCTCCCAAACCATGAGCAGCATCAGCACATTCAATAATAGCAGAAAGTTGAGGATAACCCACCCCTGTTTTAATGCGTGTGGTACAAACAGAACCTGGACCGATACCTACTTTGATGATGTCTGCCCCTGAAAGTAGCAGTTCTTCTACCATTTCTCCTGTAACTACATTTCCTGCCATGATGATTTTATTAGGATATTGATGACGCATTTTTTTCACAAAGTCAACGAAATGCTCCGAATAACCGTTGGCTACGTCAATACAAATAAACTGAATTTCGGGATATTGACGAATAATGTAAGCTATCTTTTCAGCATCCATATTGCTCGTGCCTGTACTAATTGCTATGAAATTGTAAATATCGTCTGGTGCTTGTAGTAGGAATTCATGCCACTGCTGAGGAGTGTAATGTTTATGGATAGCAGTAAATAATCTATGTTGAGCCAAAGCCATTGCCATTTCAAACGTTCCTACGGTGTCCATATTGGCAGCAATAATTGGAACACCTGTCCATGTTGTGCCTGTATGCAAAAAACTGAAGGTGCGATTTAAGTCAACTTCGGCACGCGATTTCAGGGTGGAGCGTTTAGGTCGAATCATCACATCTTTAAATCCTAACTTAATATCTGATTCTATGCGCATAATTGAAATTTTAATTCTTGTTTTTTAGGCAAAGCCAAGATACTTGCCATTTACCAAACAAAGAATTAACTTAAAAAGATGAGCATTAACCGTTTGACTATACTAAAGTAAAAACTTTTTCTTGCTCTTAAAATAAAATTACTGTATAGTATCCCCTCGCAAAATACGATAGCGTTTTCTGGCTTCCACTGCAAAGGTGCTGCCAGAGAAATCAATAAATAGCGTTTCGTAGAGTTCTTTTGCTTTCTCTATATTTTTAAGGTGATATTCGTAAATGGTAGCCAATTCAAATAGTGCATTGTCTCCACGAATTTCCTCAATATGATTATCCACAATTACTTGTAGTGCGTTGGCAGCAGCGGGATAGTTGCGTTGCTTCTTATAAATTTGTGCTTTTAGGTAAAGCACATCATCTTGTAAACCATGTTTAGGAAATCGTTTTAGTATTTCCTCCATTGTTGCAAAGGCTTCATCAAATCGGTTTTGGAAAACCAACAATTCTGCATTAGCATATAATTGAAGTGGAATGGCGGTAGTGTCCAATCCTAAATTATCTGTAATAAAGATAGATCTCTCAAGTGCATCATTGGCAATTAGTTTTGACGTAGAGCCTTTTAACACTTTGAATTGTGCCTGCGCCCATTCAAAATCTCCTGAAAAGTAAGATAAGTTAGCATTTCTGTAGCGTGCTTCATGTCCTAGTAAATCTTCTTTAAATTCTTTATCTACCTGAGAATAAAGCAGAGTAGCTTCCCAAATTTCATTTTTCATTAAATAAAAATCGCCAAGTTGTAATTTAGCATTTGCTAAATCGTAGCGGTTCATGTTTGGATATTCAATAACAGCGGAAAGTATATTAATAGCCTTATCCAAATTATTCAAATAGTATGCTTCCAACTCCGCCAATTCCATCAACATAGAAGCCGTTATTCTACTACGTCCAAATTCATTTACAAAAGTTTCATAAGCCTGTTCTAACTTGAGTAGCTCTTCTTTAGTGTAGCTATACCCTTTCACCAATTTATCCCTATTGGCGCGTAACGATTCTCTTTTTGCATCTAAGTAAAAAGTAGAAGTTGGTCCTTTTGTATCTACGATATAATCAAAGGCTTCAATAGCAGCATCGTATGCTTGATCATTGTATGCGATTTGAGCAAGTTGAAATATACGCCCACCGTTTTCCCCCAATTTCTTATCCAAAGCACGCACTTGTCGCAAGGCACGGGAGTAATCTTTTTCCTGTAAAAAGACCCAAGTAAGTAAGTCTGTAAAGAAAAAATAGTCAGGATAATCCTGAATGCGAGCATACAACTGCTTTTTCAATATTTCATAGTCTTTCTCTTGAAGATAGCGTTGCAAAAGTTGCTTTACGGTATTTAGTCGTTCAGGTTTATCATAAACAGTATTCAAATACTGCTGAATCATGTTTGAAACATCTCCCTTTCTTCGATATAATTCTGCCAAATTGTAAGAAAATTCATAAGGACTGTTAATGAGTTTGCCCCCTTTTTCATATGCGGCAATAGCAAATTCATATTTATTAATTTCCAAAAAAGCACTAGCAACTTTGTGAATATCAAATCGTTCGGAAGATATTTTCTTTATGGCTTCTTCATATTGCTTTTGAGCCGCTTGAGGCTGAAATTGCAAATCCAAAATATTGCCATAAGTAACATATAATTTTGCTTCCTGAGGTGTTGCACGAAGTTGTTTTTTCACTGCTTTTTCCGCATTGGCAAAATCACCAGCAACGGTTAAACAAGCAATGTAGCGATCAAAATAATAGTCATTACGAGGGTCTTTTTCAAACAGTTGATTATAGATAGTAGCTGCCTTTTCATATTCCCCATCTTGAAAATATTGTTGTGCTAAGCGAGGGTCTTGCGCAAAAATTGATGTTGAAGAAATGATGCTCAAAAATGCTAATATCCATCGTTGCATAGTCATTGTGTGTTTTGCTATATGTCCTTTCGAAAATTGATTTGATAGGCTACAAATCGAATAAGTAAACGCAAGTAAATACCAAAAGTTGTATGGAGTTGTTTTGGCATACACAAATTAAAGCACATACTATGTGCGAAAATTTAAGAGAAACTGTTTTATTATTTCTTCAAATTCAGCACTTTGCTCAAAATGAAATTGTACTTGAACAGGCAAAACATAAATAGGCAGACGATGCTCTACTAAAAAAGAGCGATGCAAGTCCAAGCGCATAGCGTCTTTTTCTGTGGTAATAATAATTTTTTGATTGGACTCCATCCGCTCAAACGTCGCACGAATGGTACTAATGTCATGATTAGTGAAATAATGATGATCCTCAAATTCCATCAACACAATTGCATTGACTTGTTCTTTAAGATAACTAAGCAAGTACTCCGACCTTGCAATAGCACAAACCAAAAGTACATCTACACTTTCACGCAATACCATTCGATAAGCAGAATTAAAAATGTAATATGGTGCTCCATAGTCATAATATGAAAAGAAAATTTTCTGATGTGGAAACGGCTGGAGTTCTTTGTGCCATTTTTCTTGCTCGTAAGGTTCAAAATAATTAGGGCATTTTGACACAATAATGACATCGGCGCGCTCGTAGCTACTTCGCCATTCGCGCAATCTTCCCGAAGGCAAAAGATAGTCCCGCGTGAAAGGATGGCTATATTCCGTTAGCAATATGCTTAAACCCGGCTCAATAGCTCTATGCTGGAAGGCATCATCTAATAGGACAACTTGTGTTTCGGGATAAGACTTTAATATTTCGGGAATTGCCATTACCCTACTTTCGGAAACAGTAACCAAAACATCTGCAAATTTTCGCTTGTATTGTAGCGGTTCATCGCCTACCTCCTCTGCATTATTACTAGGAAGTACAAATTGAAAGCCCCTAGTTTTGCGCTTATATCCTCTACTTAAAGTCGCTACATTAACATAATCTTTTAACAATAGAATCAAATACTCCACATGAGGCGTCTTGCCTGCGCCGCCAATAGATAAATTACCAATAGAAATAATAGGTATGCTGAAACTAACGCTTTTCAGTAAGCCTGATTTGTAAAAAAACTGATGAATACTAACACCTGCCCCGTAAAGCAGCGCAAATGGAAAAAGCAAAACCTGAAGCAATCGCCGAGCAAGCATAGCACTAGATTTTTTAATCATTCGCCAAAGTTCAATATTTTAAACAAGACTGTGGCTCTAAGGATAAAGCTAATCATTCGCTTTTAAGTTTTTCCATCAGGCGGTAATATTAAATAATTTTAATCAAACAGGTTAACTAACTGACAATCAATAGTGTGTTGGTATATTAGTATGATTTTCGAAAAAACAACATGACTTTTTGTCGTTTTATTTCAGGATTTAAGACAAAATGACATAAAGGAATTTATTTTCATACTTGGCACAACCTTTGCTAAAAATAATAATAGAAATCAAAAAATAAAAAGCGATGATAATGATAAGTAAACCAGTTGATTACAGTACAAGAAACTACCGAGAAAATAAGTATCAATTTAGACCGAACGTGAATGTTTTAGAAAGTGATACCACTTTCGAGTTACAAGTGTTTTTACCTGGCTGGGACAAATCGGATGTTAATGTTACTATTGAAAAAGGAGTATTAACGATTGAATCAAACAAGGAATGGACAAATGAAGACAAACATTTATGGAAGCACAGAGAATTTATTCCGAAAGCATTTAAACGAAGTTTTTTATTGCCTGACAATGTGATAGAAGAACAAATTACAGCTAGTGCCAACAATGGTATTTTGACAATTACTTTAAACAAGCGACCTGTATTCAGAAAAGAAGTAGTTGTACAATAAAAGTTAGTGTTTTGTTAAATCTTATTTATTAATCAATAAAAACTAAAGGTTATGAATTTAATTAAAGCAAGTTCTTTTCCAACTATTGGAGTTAGTAGTTTCAGCAGCATGATAGATGAGCTTTTCAACAGAAGTTTGTCTGATTTTGGGGCGACTGGCAACTTATTTAGTCATCCATCCGTCAATATTAAAGAAACTGATAACAGTTTTGAACTTGAGTTAGCTGCTCCGGGTTTAGATAAAGAAGATTTTAAGATAAATCTTGAACAAGATGTGTTAAACATTTCAGTGGAAAAGCAGCAACTAAAAGAGGAGGAGGATAAAAACTACAGAACCAAAGAGTTTAGCTACGCTGCCTTCAAACGTAGTTTTCAGTTGCCTCAGAACGTTAATGTTGAGGGAATCAATGCAAACTATGATAAAGGAATATTAACATTAACGCTGCCCAAGAAAGAGCAGGTAGTCAAAGCAGTAAGACAAATTGAAATCAATTAAGATTAAGGTTAGTTAATAGGGTTTTAGGTGTTTATTCGGGGTCAGGTAAAAATTCCTGACCCCTTTTTTTTATTTCTTCGTCTAATGAGAAGAAGAAGATTTTTTTTCAGAGAAGTATCAATTTTGTAAAAAAAAGTTGGGCTTAATTATTCATTTCGCTTTCTTTGCGTAAATTTTTATTAAACAAAGCCAATTACAATGCCAGAGATTAAAGACAAAGTAACTAAAATCATTGTGCAGAAACTCGGAGTTGATGAATCCGAAGTAACGTTAGAAGCAAACTTCATAGACGATCTAGGTGCAGACTCCTTGGATACCGTAGAATTGGTAATGGAGTTAGAGAAAGAGTTTGATGTATCTATTCCAGATGAAGATGCGGAGAAAATAGTAACCGTTGGAGCTGCTATTGACTATCTAACAGCAAAGATTGCTTAGATCATTTTTTTTGTTTTCAATTACCTTTATGTACAGGCAGGTGCATAAAGGTAATTTCTATGTCTAAGCATTTACCGAATGATGTATCCTTATCCGCTCAAATTAAATAAATTACCTGCTTGCTATCAACCTCTGTAAAATTAATATTCGTAATATTGCTCCGTGAAAAGGATATTCAAAGCGTTTTTTTGACTTTTCTACTTGCAAAACAGTTTTTTATTTATGAAAAGAGTTGTCGTAACAGGCATTGGCGCAATTACTCCCATTGGCAATTCTGCTAACGCTTACTTAGAAGGTCTTCAAAAAGGGGTGAGCGGAGCTAACTTAATTACTTATTTCGACGCTACTAACTTTAAGACCAAATTTGCTTGCGAACTAAAAAACTTTGACCCTTCGACTTATTTAGATATACGCGAAGCGCGAAGAATGGATCGCTTCCAAATCTATGCTGTTGTTACTTCTGATATGGCAATAGCAGATGCTGGTTTAGATTCATCAAAGCTAGACCTTGACAAGGTAGGCGTTATTTGGGGGTCAGGTATAGGTGGTTTGAGTACGCTAGAAGCTGAAGTCGAAAGCTACATCACAGGAGACGGCAGTCCTAGATACAATCCATTTCTCATCCCTAAAATGATTCCTGACTTAGCTGCAGGACTTGTTTCCATCAAATATGGCTATCGAGGTATCAACTACGCCACAGTTTCCGCTTGTGCCTCTGCAACACATGCCATTGGAACAGCCTTTGATTACATTAGACTTGGAAGAAACAACATCATTATCACAGGTGGCTCAGAAGGTGTGATTACAAAAATTGGCGTAGGCGGATTCAACTCCATGAAAGCACTCTCCACTAGAAATGACGATTATCTGACCGCTTCTCGTCCATTTGATGCTGATAGAGATGGCTTTGTACTTGGCGAAGGCAGCGCAACATTAGTTTTAGAGGAACTGGAACACGCTAAAAAGCGTGGCGCAAAAATATATGCTGAAGTAGTCGGTTATGGTGCCACGTCCGATGCTTATCACATTACTGCACCACACCCTGAAGGTTTAGGCGCAGTCAACGTAATGCGTATGGCAATGGAAGATGCTCAACTAAACAATGAACAACTTGATTATGTCAACGTACATGGTACTTCTACTATGTTGGGCGACATAGCGGAAACTAAGGCAATACAAAAACTCTTAGGCGAACACGCTTATAAAATTAATATTAGTTCAACAAAATCTATGGTTGGTCATTTATTAGGTGCAGCAGGTGCAGTGGAAGCATTAGCCTGTATTTTTGCTATCAATCATAAATTTGTACCGCCAACAATTAACCATTTCACGGATGATCCTAAAATTGACCCAAAATTGAACCTAACATTCAACGAAGCACAAGAGCGCGATATAAAAGTTGCGCTAAGCAATACTTTTGGATTTGGTGGGCATAATGCCTCCTTAGTAATGAAACAATTTGAAGACTAAGCCAGAAACTATTTATGTTTAGTAAGTGCACCTTAAAAGATAATTTAAGATGCACTTACCCTTTATTACTGTTAGTTGATTTGACTAGTCTTCACCATAAAATTGAGTATGTTAAAAAGATATTATTTGTTGGATAATCCCACAAATGAACTTTCTTTGTGATGTGCCATTTAAAATTAAAATTTCGTTGATTAGTGAAATTATTATTCAGATTTTACAACTATTATCTTTCCCAAGATAAGGAATTAGTAAAGAAACTAAGACCCGTTATCGGTTTCATTCCTGTTAGAACAAGCACATTCAAACTTGCTTTTTCTCACAAGTCTGGTTCAAATGACAAGGAATATGCTATTCAAAACAATGAAAGGCTGGAATATTTAGGCGATGCAATATTGGGAACTATTGTCGCAGAATATCTGTTCAAAAAATACCCTAATGCCAATGAGGGCTTTTTGACTAAAATGCGCTCAAAAATTGTCCAAAGAAAAGCCCTCAATAAAATTGGAGATAAAATGGAATTAGACATTTTGCTTAACCACCAAAACCATACGCGCTTGAGCCACTCTATGTTAGGCAATGCAGTAGAAGCGCTGGTTGGAGCGATTTATTTAGAGCTAGGCTACGAAAAAACAAAACAATTCGTTATCCGAAAAATTATTCGTAATTATTTGGATGTCCACCAACTTGAAAAAGTAGATGATAACTACAAAAGCCAACTTTTGGAATGGTGTCAAAAAAATGGGCAGTCTATCAACTACAAACTTTTGGCGCGCTACAAATACGAAAAAAGAGATCGCTTTAAAATTGCAGTAATGATAGATGGCAACAAAATAGCTACTGCTGACGACTTTAATAAAAAAAGTGCAGAACAGACTGCCTCTGAAAAAGCAATGTATCAACTTGGTATCCTTACGACAGAATAAAATAAAATGATTACTCAAAATGAATTTTCGTTGCCAGTGTATCCTCGTGGGTTTCACCTTATCACGCAATTTATCCTTTCGCAAATTTCCAACTTACCCACACAAGGAATACTTCACTTATTCATCAAACACACCTCAGCAGGATTAACCATAAATGAAAATGCAGACCCAGATGTACGCACTGACTTTGAAAATATTTTCAATAAATTAGTCCCCGAAAATATGCCCTTTCTTACGCATACCATAGAAGGCGCTGACGATATGCCCGCCCACATTAAAGCGTCATTAGTCGGCTCATCTGTAACTATTCCCATCACAAATGGACAGCTAAATTTAGGAACTTGGCAAGGTATTTATTTATGCGAATTCCGAAACGTAGGTGGTGCGAGAAAATTAGTTGCTACGATTTACAGCTAAGAGCATGTTTAAATTTTTAATTACTGAAAACCAATATTTTATGAACCTGACTTCAGTAAGGCTTAGTCATTTAGCCCGCTAAATTCCCTCGCCTTCCTATTGTCAGAACCACAAACTATTGATTTTCACCTAAAG
>CALDYY010000048.1 GCA_937944245.1 uncultured Saprospiraceae bacterium
ATCAATCTTAGAAACAAGATTTTTAATTTGGTACAGACCGTGCATCTGAATATAGGAAGAAAGCACTAATGCTGATAGTTTTGGCCAACGACAGCAAGAGTGCTATTTGTTTATTTAAAAACTTTTCAAAGTTATGAAAAACGTAAGTTTATTTCTAATTTTATCCTTATTAATTATTTCTATTAGCTGCAACAAGAATGAAGAATTAAATCAGGTTACAGCCTCTTTTGGAAGCCTAATCAGTAAAAATGATGTGAGGAAATTGGATGAATTATATTTGATTCTTGGTAAAATTCCAAATGTTTCGAGTGAGAGTTAGGTTTAAATAGATTTTACTACTTAAACTGATTTATGTAAACTTTGGAGTACAAATATTTTTATGTACTCCAAAATTTTATATGCTTAAATTTAGTATTCTACTTTTAATAGAATTAGCTTTGTGCTTATTTAATTATTTGTAGCATAAATCGTTTAATATGTCAAAATCTTATCATCCAGAGACTTATTGGTCGGAGGTAGCATCAAGGATAAAAAGCCGAACAGGAAAAAACGTCATTGCTGGCGATGATGAGCCTTACTACAGATATAAAAGAGAAAAATTTCTGAACATGCTTTCTACGGTTAATTTTAATAATAAATCTATTTTAGAGGTTGGTTGCGGGCCTGGAGGTAATTTAAATTTCATTTATCAGTTCGCACCCAAACGTTTAGTTGGTGTAGATATTTCAAACGAAATGGTAGAACTTGCTAAGTCAAATGTACTAACTAAAGAAATTGAAATCTACAAGATTGACGGTATTTCCCTACCTTTTGCAGCCAGTATATTTGATGTTGTTATTACAGCTACTGTTCTTCAACATAACACAAACGATGTAATGATGAGAAAGATTTTGGCGGAAATTGGTAGAGTATCTAAAAAACAAATTCTGCTTTTTGAAAAAACTGATAAAACAATTAGAGGAGATGAACTTTGTCTTGCAAGACCAGTTTCCTATTATCAAGATATATTAAATGAATTTGGTTATCAGTTAGTTAAAGTTGAATACATTAACATTTATGCAAGTTATTTGATGTCAGGAATAATAAGAAAGCTATTAAACCCCAAAAGTCGAAAAGAAGGAGAATCCTTGAATAAAATTTCTGTCATCCTTCAAAAGCTACTCTTACCAATTACAAAATTATTAGACTATTTTTTTAAGGTAAAGAAAGATGTAGCAAAAATGGAGTTTGTCAGAGCATAATTGAGCCAAAAAACAATTTTAACCTTTCCTTAATAAAAATATAATGGGCTAAAACGCTTTTATTGATTTACCTTTGAAGCCTAATTGATAACAATTTATGTTGAGCAACCATAAATGGATGTTTAAGGCGGAGGGTAAAAAATGGAATATCAAAATCAAGCTATACTCCTTGATTTTAATATCTTTTTTTGCTACGACATTACCTGCACAGCAATTCTCTGATAGTGTTCGCATTAGCCTCATTACTGGTTCAGCGGGAAAAGATTTGTACGCTCAATTTGGGCATAGTGCCATTCGCGTGCAAGATTATAAATATGGACACGATTATGTGTTCAACTATGGTACATTCGATTTCGAAACGCCTAATTTTTATTTAAAATTTATTCGAGGTAAACTTGATTATGTACTGAGCATCGGGCTAACGGAACGAATGATTCCTTATTACGAATATGAAAATCGGCGATTGATAGACCAAGAATTACTGCTATCCAAGCAAGAAAAGCAAAAACTAATTGATTTCTTAATGTTCAATTATTTACCCGAAAATAGAGCTTATCGCTACGATTTTTTTTATGATAACTGTGCTACTCGCATTCGGGACATTTTTGAAAATGAACTTCACCTTACTTACAAAAAAAAGAATTCTGATTCCCTAACCTTTCGGCAAATGCTCGACCTCTACATCAAGAAAACCCCTTGGATTGATTTTGGCATGGATTTGATTCTCGGAATACCCACAGACCAAAAGGGAGGAATGCGCGAGCAGATGTTTTTACCAGAATATTTAGCTAACAATTTGAGTCAATATGCTTTAAAAAATGGTCAACCACTACTGGCAGCCCCAGTTGAAATTACGCATATTACACCTAATCTGCCTGTTTCGTCCTCATTTCTTACACCAATGGTCGTCATGATTGCGTTTTTCTTAGGCATAGTTGCCCTTACGTTGCTCGGTAGCCCAAGTATTAAATTTCAATTTGACCGTATCTTTTTTGCTTTGTTAGGCTTAATTGGATTCCTTTTCTTGTTTATGTGGTTTGGAACAGACCATTGGACAGTCAATCAAAACCTAAATATGCTTTGGGCAAACCCACTATTTGTGCCATTCGTTTTTCTGATGAACCAAAAGGCGATTGCCAATAATTTGCTTTATCTGCTTGCTAGCATGTGCCTGCTGGTGTTGGTAGGTTGGAATTTTTTGCCACAACAATTTCATGTTGCCATTATTCCGATTGTACTGGGTATTCTAGTGCGTTGTGCCGACCGATTATTTCGGTAAGCACAACACATTAGCGACTAAGCGTTTCTATTAATTGCATTCAAATCTTCAAAAGCTGCTTTTAAGCGAGTTTTCAAAGTCAATTCGCCTTCGCGCAACCATTTTCTTGGGTCGTAATTACTCTTATTAGGCTTATCTTCGCCTTTTGGATTGCCAATTTGCGTTTGCAAATAATCGCGCTTTTCTTCATAGAAATCGCGAATACCTACCCAAAATGCCCATTGCAAGTCAGTATCAATGTTCATTTTTACTGCACCATATTCAATTGCTTCTCTAATTTCTTCTCTGGAAGAGCCTGAACCACCGTGAAAAACAAAGTTAATCGGATTGTGTTGAGTATTAAATTTTGTCTGCACATAATCCTGAGAATTTTTTAGGATAATCGGACGCAATTCCACATTGCCAGGTTTGTAAACGCCATGCACATTACCAAATGCCGCAGCAATCGTAAATTTATCACTTATTTTGCTCAATTCCTCGTAAGCAAAAGCCACTTCCCCAGGTTGGGTATAAAGCCTTGAGCTATCCACGCCTGTGTTGTCCACACCATCTTCTTCTCCACCTGTTACACCAAGTTCAATTTCCAAAGTCATCCCCATTTTGCTCATGCGCTCTAGGTATTTGACGCAAGTTTCAATATTTTCATGGATTGGTTCTTCTGATAAATCCAACATATGTGAGCTAAATAAAGGTCTGCCAAACTGTTCAAAGTATTTTTCGCTAGCATGCAGTAGCCCATCCACCCAAGGTAACAAATCCTTTGCGCAATGGTCGGTATGCAGAATGACTGGAACACCATAGGCTTCTGCCAATATTTGAATGTGTTGTGCTCCAGAAATAGCACCCAAAATGGATGCTTTTTGACCTTTGTTGGATAAACCTTTGCCTGCATAAAAAGCTGCACCACCATTAGAAAACTGAATGATAACTGGTGAATTGACTTCTTTTGCTGTTTCCAACACCGCATTTATAGAATTTGTTCCTACCACATTGACGGCTGGCAATGCGAAATTATGTTCATTTGCATAGTTCAACAATGCAGTTACTTCATCGCCATGCAGTACCCCCGCACGAAATTGACCTGTTGCCATAAGTAATGTTCTTTGTTTAATTTAAGTAAAATTTGATTCCGCAAGTTAGGCAGCCCATTTAGTTTTTCAAAATTTGAGGTATAAAAAGGTGTCGTAAAAAATCTGGCAGAGCAAAGATTACTTAAAAATTAAAAGCGACTTAAATTACTTGCGCAAGAAGTCTAATTAAGTTTAAGCCTTAACGTTTGAACAAAGCACCAAGATAATCATACCAGTTGATGCCTAGCAAATTGATACCAATAGCCACAAAAATAAAAGTAATGAGCATTAACTGCAGTAGGAAATATTTGAGTAGTTCTCCTCTCAGTCCGATGTGTCCATCGTAATCTTTAAGGGAAAAAAATTCTGTACCACCAGAAACGCCCTTGAGGGGTTTATGGTACTTACTAAATTTCTTGTGCAGCCTTTGTTCAAAAAAAGTAGCAAAAACAAGTGGTAGTGCTATTAAAATGCGCAACTGCAATTTCGTTTTCTTAGAATCCTGAATCTGAATCTGGCGAATTTTCCAATCTTTGGAAATTCCAATTTTATATAAATCTCTATTTTTTACCTTAAAAACATAAACGTAGCGATAATCGAGCATAAAGTTTCTTTTCCTATTGGCAACAAATATAAGCATAAAATAACAAGTGATTCAGTTTTCGTGCAGTTGAGTGGTGGTTAGAGGCATAATATCCCATTCAAGTAAAGTAACAAAAAATGCCAAAAAAGGGAAAGAAATGAAGTAGCAAAATATCCTTAAACAAAAACTCCCATATCACTTACTAGCGATATAGGAGCAAACAACATACTATGAGAAAACTACACGCCTCAAAGATAGTTGCTCTTTAATAGCCACGCACAGCACTTTACTGAATGGACGCATATAACAGCAATATGGCATTAGCGCACTAGAGTTTGGTGAACGGTAGATTGGATAAGTCCACGTTACCTCCAGTGAGGATAACACCTACTTTTTTGCCTGTAAACGGTTCTGGATGCTTTAAAATAGCAGCTAAAGGCACGGCACAAGAAGGTTCTATAATGATTTTCATGCGCTCCCAGATGATGCGCATTGCCTGCACAATTTCTATTTCACTCACGGTAAAGATATCCTCCAAATGCGTTTTCATGATGTCAAAAGTTTTTTGGCAGGTGTTGGTTTTCAAACCATCGGCAATGGTGTCCGTAGTTGTATTTTCTTCTATTTGCCCACTTTTGAAAGAGCGGTAAGCGTCATTTACAGCAACTGGTTCAGCGCCATACACTTTAGTCAATGGCGAAAAATAGCGAGCAGCAAGACAAGTGCCACTCATCAATCCGCCACCACCTATGGGCGCAATTATAGCATCTAAAATTGGACTATCTTCAATCAATTCTTTGGCGCAAGTAGATTGCCCTGCAATCACATTATAATTGTCGTAGGGATGTATGAAAGTAGCGCCCGTTCGAGCGACAACCTCTGCAAGTGTACTTTCTCGTGCAGCTAAAGTGGGCTCACAGAGTATTACTTCTGCACCGTAGCTGGCAGTTGCCTTTTGCTTAATTTCTGGCGCATTACTCGGCATAACAATATAGGCTTTAGTTTTTAGATTTTGGGCAGATTTAGCTACTGCTTGTGCATGATTACCCGATGAATGTGTTGCCAAACCTCTTGCTATTTCTCCCTCCGAAAGAGCTAATGCAGCACAAGCTGCTCCACGCATTTTGAAAGCACCTATCTTTTGAAAATTCTCGCATTTGAAAAATAAGTTGGCATTTGCCATTGCATTAATACTTTGCGAAGTTAAAATAGGGGTGCGGTGAATGTAAGGCGCAATTTGATGATGCACTGTTTGCAGTTGCTCAATAGTAGGAACAGACGAGTAAGTCGTTATTTTTTTTTGTGTTATGGTTAATGTATTCATATAGCACTCAATAATTATTTTTTGCTTAGTGAAACAAACTTAGTGAAAAGAAAGCGTATGAGAAAAGTTTGGTCATCAGGATAAGAGAAATGACTTAAACAGCAAACTTACCAATCCCCCATTCTCTATTTTTCTACCTACCATTCACCAACAGACCCTACCGTAAGCTAAGGCGTTACCACTCCCCTATTGCGCTGTACGCTCAAAGGTCATACCTTGCGACTGTATTTAATGTACAAGCTAGCAAACAGTGCATCAAATAAGCGAAAGCATTCGATTTAAAACATTTTACTTTAAGGACACTACACCTCCATAATCGGCTAATTTAGCAATACAAGACATCACAACACTAGCAGCGCACACACAACATTAATCACATCAAAAAAAAGAGTACAAGATGAAGGTATTTCGACCTGTTTGTGTTGGAATGGCATGGCTATTCCTATGTTTTACGCTGCAAGCTCAAGAATTGAGTGTTCAAGGAAAGGCATCTACGGATTTGACAGAACAGTTATTTTCTGTCGCACCTAGCAACAGTGCCACTTTAAAAACCTATGTAAAATCAGCTTCTTTCTTAACCCTAGACCGCACTAAATTAAGAAAACTCTATTTGGAACAACCTAATCATTTTCGGCTACAAGTGCCACAAGCCGATGGCAAACTACTTGAACTCGAGTTATTTAGAGAAGATATTCTTACCACTAGTTTTTATGTAGATGATCAAGACAATGATATAAAAGACTATCAATCTGGTCTTCATTATCATGGCTACTTAGCCGAAAACCCTAAGTCGTTAGTGGCTGTTAG
>CALDYY010000049.1 GCA_937944245.1 uncultured Saprospiraceae bacterium
GAGTTGGGTGGTTGGCGAATTGGTGTTAATTGCTCCAATAACTACCTAATCCGCTAATAACCCAATTTCCTAATCTGCTAATTCGCCAACTAGCAAAAACCACTAAGCGCCGAGTTCTAATTGGTTGCGAATTAAATAGTAGTAAGCTCCTTTGCTGTATGTAAGCTGCTCGTGTGTACCTTCTTCTACAATTTCGCCTTTTTCTAGCACAACAATATGGTCTGCATTAATAACGGTACTTAGTCGGTGGGCGATAATGACAATAGTTTTGCCTGCAAAAAACTCTGTCAAATTTTCCATGATGATAATTTCTTGATAAGCATCCAAAGCGTTGGTGGCTTCATCAAAAAAGATGTATTCAGGGTCTTTATAAACAGCTCTAGCAACAAGAATGCGCTGCTTTTGCCCTTGACTTAAATTAATGCCATCCTCGCCAATCTTGGTGTTGTAACCTATTGGTAGGGACTCTACAAACGATTGAATATTAGCTACTTTCACCGCCTTCAGTAATTTTTCTTTGTTGATGATGGCATCGCCTAATGCAATGTTTCTTGCTATGGTATCGGAAAATAAAAATTCATCTTGCATAACTGCCCCAACCTTACTTCGCCATAATTTACTACTGATATTAGAAAGTTCAATATCCCCCAATTTAATACTGCCTGTATTGGGTTTATGAAAGTTGAGGAGTAATTTTAGTAGTGTCGTTTTACCGCTACCACTTGTGCCTACAATCGCAGTGGTTTTACCTTTCGGAATCTCTAAGTTTATATTTTTTAAAATAATTGGTGAATTGTTCCCACCATATTGAAAAGAAACGTTGCGCAAATGCAAACTTCCATATTCTGGAATCATTGTTATTTTATCCTCTATTTTTTCTTCATCTTCTTGCAAATGAATTTCATTCATTCTATCCAAACTAATTCTCGCATCTTGAGCCGTTCTTATAAATTGAATGATTTGATTCAACGGTGCGTTTAGCTGCCCTACAATATACTGAATAGCAACAAGTTGCCCTATTGTCATTGAACCATCAATGACTGATTTGGCAGCGACCACAGTAATGAGGATATTTTTGCCCTCATTAAAAAAAGACGCTCCTGTTCTTTGGATTTGGTCAATGCGCAAGTAATCCACACTCACGCGGAATAAGCGCGCCTGCAATCGCTCCCACGCCCAACGTTTTTCTTTTTCAGCGTTGTGTAGCTTAATTTCTTTCATGCCTCGCACTAACTCAATCATGTTGCTTTGATGTTCTGCCAATCGCTGAAAACGGCGATAATCCAGATTTTTACGCCAGCGCAAGAAAAACACTACCCAAGCGATGTAAAGGAAAGTAGCTGCACCAAATACTGTAAAAATGGTAACATTGTAATACCACAGCACAAAACCAAAAATCAGGAAGTTGAAAGCAGAGAAAAGCGTGATTAAAGTAGTGGCAGAAAGTAACTTTTCAATGCGTTCGTTATCTTGAATACGCTGTAAAATATCGGCAGTATATTTGCTATCAAAAAAGCGAATGGGCAGTCGCATGAGTTTCATTAAAAAATCAGAAACAAGGCTAATATTCGTACGGACACCAATATGCAGCAAAATCCAAGAACGCAGGGCATCTACCGAAATATAGCTGATAAACAACACTAATTGTGCCAGTAACACCATGTAAACCAGATTCAAATCTTCCCCGATTACGCCTTCATCAATAATCGTTTCCATGAGGAAAGGCAAAGTCAGTTGAATCAAACTAGTCAAAAATAGTCCTAAAAGTAGTTGACGAATGAGTTGCTTGTAGCGACTAAAATAACTCCAGAGGTAAGTAAATCCAGTTTTGTTAACTCCTTCACCATCGTAGTTTTTGAAATCTGGAGTGGTTTCAAATAATAGTAAGACCCCTGTATTTTCACCATTTTCAATATTGCTTGCCCAACCTTCAATAAATTCTTGTTTGGTAAGTGATATTTTGCCATGCTCGGGGTCAGCCAACCAAACATAATGCTTGGTTACGTGATAGACGACTACAAAATGCTGCTGATTCCAATGCGCAATACAAGGTAAAGGCACTTCCTCTAGCAGTTGCTCGTAGTTAGAATTTATGGCTAAAGTATGAAAACCAATATGTTCAGCAGCATCACTGATGGATGAAATAGATACACCTTCCCTATCAATAAACGTTAATTCTCGCAAATATTCCAAAGAATAAAAGCGACCGTAATGCTTAGCAATCATACGAATGCAAGCTGCTCCACAGTCCATTGCATCATGCTGATGATAAAAAGGAAAATCTCTTATCATATTGAAGTGTTTCTCGGAACATCAATTTTTTCCGTCAGCCACAAACGGTATTAATACTTCCATTATTTTATCTTGCAGTAATATTGAGTTTAATCGAAACTAACAAACTGCAAGTTATGGAACTGAAAACGCACAAAAGCATAGTGCCTATTGTTAATTTAGGAAACGGTATGTTTTATTGATGGTACGGTATAATTAAAATGATAAAATTTAGCTAAGCGAAAATAAAGTAAAAATACAAAACACATGAATTTAAGAATTGTCTTTATGGGGACGCCTGATTTTGCAGTACCTTCTCTCAAAATATTGGTAGAAAGTGGGTACCAAGTAGTGGGTGTAGTTACGGCAACGGATAAATATGGCGGTAGAGGTGGAAAGCAACTCATAGAATCGGCGGTGAAAAAATATGCCCTTAGCCAACAAATTCCAATTTTGCAACCTAGCAATTTAAAATCAGCAACTTTTCAAGCAGCATTGGCGGCATTAAATGCTAATCTACAAATTGTGGTTGCCTTTCGGATGTTACCAACTGCTGTTTTTGAGCTACCCACATTAGGAACGTTTAACTTGCATGGCTCTTTATTGCCCAAATATCGCGGTGCCGCCCCCATTAATTGGGCAGTCATTAATGGCGAATCAGAAACAGGCGTTACTACTTTTTTCTTAAAACCACAAATGGATACGGGCGATATTATTTTTCAAGAAAAAATGCCGATTGGCGAAAACGAGACCGTAGGTGAGGTACATGACCGTATGATGGAACTAGGCGCAAAAGTAGTGCTAAAAACCGTACAAGCTATTGAAAATCAAAATTATACCTTAATCCAGCAGGAAGAGACACTTGCCTGTCCAGCACCAAAAATATTCCACGAAACCTGTCAAATTGATTTCAGTAAACCGATTGAGCAAGTACATAACTTTGTGAGGGGGCTAAGTCCCTATCCCGCAGCTTGGACAACACTGGAGAATAAGGTGTTAAAAATACTTCGCACGAAGAAAATGATAGTAGAACACAACCACCCTTTCGGTAGCGTGTTAAGTGACAGCAAGACAAATATTCAAATAGCTACAAATGGTGGTTTATTGGTTGTAGAAGAATTACAACTTCAAGGAAGAAAACGCATGACAACTAAAGACTTTTTAAATGGCTATACATTTCAACCCAATACGCAGTTAGGTTATGAAGGATAAAGAACAAGAGATGCAATCCATGATGGATTTGGTAGCAGTTTACGCTCTAACCAACATTTTCCTTCATCAGGAACAACAGCAAGCGCAACAAGAACCGCATCATCAATCGGATTCGCCTTTATGCAGTGATACAGAAATTCAAGGTGAACGGCAAAGTGATGAGCCAATTACTATTTTCAACAAAAAGCTATCTCCAGCCTCTAGTTGGCGATTGGTGCAGTTAATTAGATATTTCTTTTCAAAAAATAGTTAAGAAAATTTCAGCTATCAAATTAGAAATTAAATCCTAAAAATTCAAAATCTGCCCCCATCAGGAGGGCTTAAAATTTAAAATCCATATGGCAAAAATAGCAATAGACTTAAAGATAGGCGATATTAAAAAAGAGGAAAAAAAAGACATTATCGTAGGTATTGATTTAGGCACAACTAATAGTCTTGTAGCTTACATGAAGGACGGTGCGCCTGTGGCAGTGAAAGGCAAAAACGGCAAAAGCACTTTAGTCCCATCCATCGTTCATTTCAATGAGCAGCAAGAAATTATCGTAGGCGATGAAGCAAAAGAAAAGTTGGTTACAGCGCCTGAAAATACAATTTACTCCGTCAAGCGATTGATGGGCAAATCGTACAAAGATATTGCTGATGTTCAGCAGTATTTTGGTTACAAAGTGATTGACGAGGACACAGAAAGCCTTGTAAAAATTCGTGTGCAGGATAAATTTTTCACTCCGATTGAACTTTCCGCTCAAATTCTAAAAGAATTGAAGCAACGCATTGAAGCAGAACTTGATGCACAAGTAAGCAAAGCAGTGATTACAGTTCCTGCTTACTTTAACGATGCACAACGACAAGCTACACGCGATGCGGGCAAATTAGCAGGATTAGATGTGCTGCGTATTGTAAATGAACCTACAGCAGCTAGTTTAGCCTACGGTATTTCGCTAGATAAAAATGAGGGACAAACCATTGCCGTTTATGACTTGGGGGGTGGAACATTTGATATTTCAATACTTCGAATTCAAGAAGGTATTTTTGAAGTGTTGGCTACTCATGGCGATACCTTTTTAGGTGGCGATGATTTTGACCGTGCTATTGTAGAGTATTGGTTGAAAGAAGGCAATTTCTTTGGCATTCAATTAGAGGAAGATAAAGTGCTGGGGCAAATATTGAGAACCAAAGCAGAAGAAGCAAAGAAAACCCTAAGCCAAGCAGCAGTTTACGAAACAGATTTGGATGGCATTATTTTAGGCATCAGCAGAACTAAATTTGAGGAACTAATTGCACCATTAATCACGAAAACGATACAGAATTGTAAAATGGCTCTCCAAGATGCCAACTTAACAGTAGCAGACATTGACCATGTTGTCATGGTAGGCGGTTCTACAAGAGTGCCTTTAGTGAAAAATAGTGTACAAGCCTTCTTTGGCAAGCCTGTGTACGACAAAGTCAATCCAGATGAAGTCGTTGCATTAGGTGCTGCTATTCAGGCAGATATATTGGCAGGCAATAACAAGGATATTTTACTACTTGACGTAACACCACTCTCATTGGGCATTGAAACAGTAGGTGGATTGATGGATGTCATTATCCCTCGCAACTCAACTGTCCCCATGCGTGCAGGTAGGCAATATACGACTTCTGTGGATGGTCAAAAGAATCTAAAAATTGCTGTTTATCAAGGAGAAAGAGATTTGGTGGAACACAATAGAAAACTAGGTGAGTTCATTCTGAAAGATATTCCACCTATGCCAGCAGGATTACCTAAAATAGATATTCATTTCTTACTTAATGCAGATGGCATCTTGACGGTGCGTGCAAAAGAATTGCGTTCCGATGTAGCGCAACAAGTAGAAATGCGACCGATGTATAGCATCACAGAAGAAGAAATGGCAAGAATGCTTATTGATTCTATCCAACATGCAAAAGAAGATATGCAAGTAAGAGCCTTGATGGAAGCGCGGAATGAGGCGAATAATATTTTGCTTTCTGTTGATAAATTTTTAAAACAAAATAAGGAAATCTTAACGGAGGAAGAGCAAGAGCTAACCTTGTCTTTAGCAGACAAATTGCGCAGTACCATCGCCGAAAGTGATAAAGATGAAATCAACAAAGTAATGGAAGCACTCAATGAATATACTAAACCGCTGGCGCACAGGGCAATGGATTTCAATATAGGCCAAGCAATAAAAGGACAAAAGATTGTGTAGTCAATAAGAAAAAAGACTATACATTTGTTAAAAATATTACCATTCAATGAAACGTTTATTTTTATTAGCTTTATTGTTCCTTATTGTGTGGGCTTGCGCAAGCGATGTAACTTCAAAGATGAAACCACTGGATTTACTGCCTTATGGGATACCGATGTCCATAAAAGTACCTTTGGATTCTCCACAGATTAAAACAGCAGATGGTTTTCTAGGCGAAAAAGAAGTGACCATAAAAGCTGGTGAAGGTTTTGACCTTTTGATTACTTACGAACCCGCAAAAACTTCTGACATTGCTAAATTAAAGGCAGAACAACTAGCCAACGTAAAAGAGATTTCTACTTTTTCAAAAATGATAAAAGAAGAAGAAAAGGGATTTATCTACGAAACGCAAATTGATTCTACTTATCAGTTTTATGGATTTCGCTATGTTCATTTGCAAGGAAACCAATTTTATTTGTTCCAATCTGGTTTAGCAGGAACATTCACACTTGAACAAGTACAAACAATGTACGATGCTGTTCAGCAAAAGTAATTACCTTCAAATACTTTTTCTGCTGATCCACATAACCAAATATTATCAAAACCATGAGACGAAGGTTGGAAACGCACCATTAGCTTTCCACCCTTCGTTTGAATCTTAACGTTCCTTAAGTGCGGATTATTAATAGCATAAGCTAATGCAGCAGCTGTAACTCCTGTACCACAAGACAAAGTTTCGTTCTCTACTCCCCGCTCATAGGTAGCTACTATTAAACCTTCTGGCGTTATTTCGACGAAGTTTACATTTGTGCCATTTGGCTGAAAACGGTCTTCGTAGCGAATTGCTCTCCCTTGAGCAAAAACATCTACCTCCAACAATGTTGAATGAAAGGATACATAATGGGGAGAACCTGTGTTGAGAAAGTAAAATTTTTCGTGTTGCTCTACTTGCGAAACATCTATCATTCTTAGTTCTACTTCATTTCCATTCACTTTTGCCTCGTGTAAGCCATCAACCGCTTTGAAGGTACAATGTTGCCCAAACATACCCAAATGATAGGCGAATGCTACTATGCAACGTCCGCCATTACCGCACATCGTGCTTTCTCTACCATCGGCATTGAAATAAACCATCTCAAAATCAGCCGATTCGTGTTGCTGAAGCAAAATTAAGCCATCCGCACCAATACCAAAGTGGCGATGACATATTTTTGCTATTAACGCTTGGTCTTGATGGTTTAGGTACTGATGCACTCTTTGGTCTATTAACACAAAATCATTGCCTGTACCTTGATATTTGTGAAAAGGAATATGCTGTTTCAACATTATAAGTGTTTAACTATCGAAAATTAATTTTTATTTTGAGTTTCAATTTGAAATGTACTGGGGTCGTCGTGTTTTAATTCTTCGTTTAGCGGAATGCCCAACACAAAATGGCGATAGACTAAGCCAAGTGAAAGGATAACAATTAAAGCCAAACCAATCAGAGAAAATTTCCAGCCCCAAATATTACCAGGATAAGGCGCATCTTCGTCTGGTGTTCTAAAAAACTTTATCATTTTAAAAGAGTTTAATCATCATTTACGCTGAAAAATGTAGTTTATACAATAAGGTACAGATTTTAGTTCAAAAAATGTTTAATAAGACATAGAACAATTCCTAATTTGCTCGTTTGCATTTAATGATAGTAATTGCTTTTTTATGAAGAATGTAGTACCGATAATTGTATCTTCTTTGCTTAGTGCCTTTCTGGCTATTTTCCTCTATCGCTTTTTTGAAAAACCTCAAGAACTCATCATTCGAGAAGTAAATACCTCCTACACGGTAGGACAATCCATGACTTCCAGCTCCACTTTTATCTCTGCTACACCCAGCAGTTTCACCAAAGCATCCGAAATAGTTACCCCTGCCGTAGTCAACATTCGCACACAAGCTCAAAATAGATTTGATTTTTGGTCAAACAATAGCGCTGGGACATCTTCAGGGTCGGGGGTAATTATTTCCGAAGATGGTTACATTATGACTAATAATCATGTCATTGAAGGTGGTGCAAGCATACAAATTACCCTAAGTGATAAAAGAGAATTTGAAGCAAGAAAAGTTGGTTTTGATCCTTCTACAGACCTAGCATTGCTCAAGATTGAGGCACGAAACTTACCTTACTTAAAATTTGCCAATTCCGATTCTCTACGGGTAGGCGAATGGATATTGGCAGTAGGCAATCCTTTTAATTTAGAATCCACTGTAACAGCGGGTATCGTGAGTGCTAAAGGACGAGACATTAAAATCTTAGAAGGCAACTACCGCATTGAGTCCTTTATTCAAACGGATGCTATGGTCAATCCTGGCAACAGCGGTGGTGCTTTAGTCAATATGGCTGGCGATTTAGTGGGCATCAACACTGCCATTATGTCACGCTCAGGAAGTTTTGAAGGCTATTCTTTTGCCATTCCGTCTAACTTAGCGCGAAAAATCATCGAAGACTTACGCATTTATGGAGAAGTTAAACGAGGCATACTCGGTGTGGAAATTGCAGAAGTGGATAATCGTTTAGCAAAGAAATTGGGATTAACACAAGTGCAAGGCGTTTACATAAAAGATACCTCTGAAGGTGGCGGTGCTGCACAAGCAGGTATCATGCGTGGGGATGTTATTGTGGAAATCAATAATACCGCAATAAAAACAGTGCCAGAACTACAAGAATATGTGGCGCGTTTTCGCCCTGGAGATACTATCGAAGTAGGATTCATTCGTAAAGGCAAACGCCAAAATTTAAAAGTCAAACTACAAAAAATTACAGAATCCTCTGACCTTGCCAGTTTCTCTATTGCTCCTAATTTGCTTCAAGTAATAGGTCTTGAAGTAAGGAATTTAAGGCAAGAAGAAAAAAAACGCTTATCTATTACTAGCGGCGTGAAAGTGATTAGTATTTACAAAGATAGTCCAGCGGAAAAAGCCAATATGGAAATTAGTTTCATTATTGAAAAAGTCAATGAAATTCCTGTAGCTAATTTAGAAGAATTACTGGCAGCCATTGAACTAACGGAAGATGAAATTATTTTAGAGGGGTCTTACGAGAATTTTTCTGGAAAATATCTATATAGGATTCCAATATTTTTACAAGAATAGTTGTTTATTTGTAGCCGAAAATAATTTACCCACGTGGCGAAATTGGTAGACGTGCTACCTTGAGGGGGTAGTGTCCTAAGGATGTGCTGGTTCGAATCCAGTCGTGGGTACTTTAATCAACCTTTTAAAGGTTTTCTTGCACTATCAATTTGCCCTTGATTGTTGAATTGCTGTTAGCAGCCATTCTTTTTCCGCAACTACTTTCGTAGCAATTATATCTTCCTTAAGTTGAGAATTATATTTCGATGTCCTTACTATTCGAGACAATAGGTTACAAAAATTCAAGTAAGGTTCTTTAATTGGATTGGAAATAACTTTATTTCGCTTCAAAAAAATAGAAAAAGCACTAATTAATGAAGTTAGTGCTTCTTCTTCTCTAAGTTGAAAATAAATTTTGGCAAGCAATAATCTAGCACCTAAATAATAGTGAATATCGGAGTGTACAACTTGGTGTAAATGCACTTGCGCCAATTCCAAACGATTGGCGTAATAATACAGTTCTGAAAGATTATAGTGGATACAATTTTGACGAAAATCAGTTGGTAAATACGATTCATAATCCTTTATAAAAAGCTCTGTCCACTTGTGCTGTCCTAACTTTAATGAAAGTTTTACCATATTGGTAAATGTCCAAGGAGATAGCTCTTTACCATCAAATAATATCCTTTGTTCAATACCTCTTTTGTACCATTTATAAGCCGTATCAGAATAATTAACTTCTCCAATACGAATTTTTCTCGCACAATAATTGATAATGAATAAATATATCTCTTTTTTATCAGACTGATTAATGCTATCTTCTTGTTGTTCCATTAAGTTTTGCATCTGTAAAAAGAAAGTTTCTGGCGGTATTTGTGTAAGCATTTGATGAATAATGTAATAGGCTTGAATAGTTGAAGAATTAAAAAAGTTGTTAGTAATAAGATGTTTCAGCCATTGTTCAGATAATTCAATTTCTGCTCTAGTTTGTATGATATGTTGCCTATCAAGTAAAGCACAAGTGTACTTTAAGCGTTCAAGGTAGTAGAAAGCATCTAATTTATCCGCAACACAACGTAAGTTATTATCATCTCTGCGGATTCTTTGTTGTTGAAAATGCTCGTCTTTAATTTGCGCTACCTGTAAATCAAATAATGAAAAAGATGGAATATTATACTTTTCATCATTTAGCATAATATTGATTTTACTTTCTTCTTGTTGATAACTTTTCTCTAAATTTCTTGTGGATAAATCTTTTAACAACAATACTTTATTCAAATATGGATGTTTATTAAGTGCTTCAATTGTGAAGAATTGCTCCATCAGTTTGCAAAAAGCACTCATAGCATACCTAATTCTTTTATCTTCATATGCCTCATTGGGAAATAAATACTGATGAAGTAATGCTTTATCTCCTATTCTTTCCACTTGTGTTGGATAGTGAAGCTGAATAAAGCTACTTATTCGAATCATTGTTTCATCTTGATTGTGATAAGGAGACTTTACAAAAGCATTCAGACGAGTTAATTCTGATGAATTCATCGAATTAATCATTTCAACAAACTTATATTTTTTCATGTATTAAAATAAATTTCTTGACAAAAGACAGTATCAATACAGCAATAAGATTTAAAATTATTTTATTTTATATTTAATAATCAATGTTTTAAATATAAATATTAAATTAAATTAATTCAACTCTACACTCAAAATCCTCTGACAAATCTAAAAAAAAGTATTTGCTTACACTCTAACTACACGCTACTTTTGTATTGTAAAAAAATTAGTATTTGTGATATGACAAAATATTTGCTTTTATATATAATCATCATCATAAACCAAACAGCATTACTAAGTCAAACTATTTGGCCCGGCGACATTAACAACAATGGCATAGTTAACGAAGTAGATGTTCTTTATTGGGGTTGGGCTTACGGCAGTAGAGGACCTGCCAGAAGTCGAACATCTGACAAATGGGAAGCTCAGACGATTAATCAATTATGGAATCAGCAATTCCCTGATGGTATCAATTATGCTTATGCCGATTGTGACGGAAATGGTAAGGTGGATAAGCGCGACTTAGATAAAGCCATAGAAGATAACTTTGGTTTACGACACGGCGACTTACTACCGGATGGTTTTAAAAATGGTTCAGGTAGAGATGCTCTAAAACTTGTACTAGAAACAGATGAACAAATAGTGGCAGCAGGTTCAAAAGTTAAGATTCGACTAAAATTAGATGACCTTGCCGCTCAAACACATATTTTTTATGGCATAGCACTCAAATTGAGTTACACTGCTGATTTAATAAAAGAAGATGAAGAACTTGATTTTGGTTTAGTGAGGAGCAGTTGGGTGTACGGTACGGACAGTAAAGCAGAATCTTTAATTGCAAGTAGTCAATTAAAAGGTGTTGATGGATTAGCGATAACCAGAACCAATCAGATTGGCACATCTATTGGCACAGGCGAAATAGGTAGTTTTACCATAGTTATGGAAGATATTATTTTGTATAGACAAGATACATTCAGGCTTTCCATTGATAGTGTATTATTTTTTGATGACCAGTTCAATAGTATTCCCGTCATTCCCGACACTATTCAAATAATAGTAAAGAAAGACTTAGAGGAAATTATATCTAGCGAAACAAATGTGGAAGAAAAAAAGGAGATAATTGTATTTCCTAATCCAACTTCTGAGGTTATCTATATTTCATCGGAATATCCAATCAAAGAAATGTGGCTTTTTAATTCCTTTGGAGAAAAAATATTGCTCTCTTTTAGTAGAATAGATGAAAAAGGTGGAGTATTTCAAATCAATATGCCTATTCTGCCTTTTGGATTGTACTATTTCAGCGTTTTAACAAATGATGGATATATTTTTCATAAAAAAATTATTATCCAAAATGATAACTAATACCATACTATAAAAATCATTATAAAAAACTGAACATTCAATTGCTCTTTTTAGCCTTGCAAAGTGATAATTACTCAAATTGCTATGATGATGCTATGCCTACATTATAAAAAGCTATATTCTTTTATTATTTATTAACATTTTAATTAAACTAAGTTAAATTATGAAAAACAATATTTTTTTGATGCTTGCTTTATTTTCCTTGAGTGTATTTTTTAATGCTTGTTCAGAAGATTCATTACCCTTACCAGAAGACAGTTCTATTGAAAGTCGCGGTGGTGATGATATTTCTTTTGTTCAACTACCACAAAATATTAAGGATTATATCTTAAGCAACTATCCAAATGCTACGGTCGTTCGGACAAAATTCGAATCAAGAAAGAATCGCTATGAGGTTTACTTAGATAATGGTCTTAAAATTAAGTTCACTGCCGATGGGGGATTAATAAAAGTAGAGACGTACAAAGAAGAGTACATCGATGCTAGTGCATTACCAAGAGTGGTAAGAAACTATATTAATGCTAACAACCGAGGTGCAAAGATTATGTACATCAAAAGAAGAAGTTCAGGTTCTTTTGAAATCTATTTGGATAATGGCTTTGAATTTGAATTTGATGAGTCAGGCAACTTAACAAGAATAGAAGATTTCAATCTAAACGATAATCTTTATATTGATATGGATAAGTTTCCAAGAGGAATTAAGACCTATTTATCATCAAATTATCCTAATGATATTGTTACCAAGGTTAAAGTAAAGAAATATGCAGGTGGATATGAAGTAAAATTAAGTAGTGAATTAAAACTCGAATTCACTACTGATGGAAGTTTTATTAGAATTAAAACTCGTCGTTAATAAGGAATCAGCAGTATCAAATACAAGTAATTCCATAGGATAGTAGTTGACCTAATGAAGATGTGGACTAACTTAGACTAAGTTAGTCCACTTTTTTTATAATATCAACATCAACCCATTAGGGCTTTTGTGATGTAAAATTTTGATTAGATTAAGTATTAGCTATCCATATTGAATTAACTTGTTGTGTCTAAAGAGCGTTAATTCCCTCCTACCCTTTCCAGTTGCTCCCACAATCGAATAACTTGAATTGCTTCCTGCACATCATGTACCCTCAATATTTTTGCACCTTGTTGCAAAGCGACCATATGCAAAGCAGAAGTGCCATTCAACGCTTCTTGTGGAAAAGTTTGAAGCACTTTATAAATCATAGATTTGCGAGAAATTCCTGCTAAAATAGGTAAATCTAACATTTTAAAAATGTGCATTTTTTTGAGGAGTTCATAATTCTGTTCCACAGTCTTGCCAAAACCAAAACCTATATCTAACAAAATATCTTTTACGCCTAATGTGCGCAATTTACCTACCTCTTGAATCATAAAATCCAAAACCTCTTGTACTACATCTTGATAATCAATATTTTGCTGCATGTTTTTCGGTATTCCTTTCATGTGCATTAACACATAAGGTACACCTAAATCTGCCACCGTAGCATACATTTCTGTATCTATGCTACCTGCGGAAATATCATTGACCATGCTCGCACCTACCTCCATAGCTCGCCTAGCCACAACGCTTCTCAAGGTATCCACAGAAATCACCACGTCAGGGAAATGCTTTACTAAATGCTCAATAGCAGGAATCACGCGCTGCAATTCTTCTTGCTCACTAATAATTTCCGCACCTGGACGCGAGGACATCCCACCGACATCAATAATACTTGCGCCTTCCGTTAGCATTTTTTCTGCTTGCCGAAGCATGGCATTTTCCTGCTGATATTGCCCTCCATCATAAAAAGAATCAGGTGTAGTATTTAATACTCCCATGACAATAGGTTGATGCAATCCAATCAACTTACCTTTGCAGTTGATTGTTAGTTTATTATGTATCATTTTAAATTGTCGTAGATAAGTTTAGAAATTATACGATATTTGTAGGGGATTTGTCCCTATTGACATTCTGTTTACGTCCCAATAAATCTCAGTGAAAACATTATTTTTTAAGACCAACAAAAGCAAAGATGGCAAATTATTCGCACTCAAATAGAAAGAAATTAGTAACTAACGCAACGAAGGTCCTTGTATTTTTGGCTGTTTTTCTAGCTACAGCTTTTATTTTATTTAATCTTTTAAGCAAGCGCGACGGTAATCGAAACTACACTAATATCCCTAAAGAATTTCACTTAACCTATATGCCTGCTGATTTTAAGGCAAACTTTGATGAAGAAAATGCACTAGCCATTCTTTCTAATCCTAGTCGCTACAAAAGAGAATTTGATAAATTGGTTTATGATTTTAATTTATCCCTACTCTATCATGTTGCCAATAGAATGGGTTTAGACAGTAGGTTAAAAAATGAAATTAAAAAAGAATACGAAAACCAACACGCCTACATCAGAGGAATGTATTACAATGATTTCGTAACAATAAAAGACACTACATCAACGGGTTATAAAACTTGGTATGGCACAGAATTTGTAGATGCTACGGAATATTTCAATGAAGTTGCCTCAAAATATACCTGCTTTATGGTGAATTTAGTTTTAGTAAAAGTGCTGGAAACACATGGTGGCGCCATAGCCGCAAAAGGCAGTAATGTAGAAACACCTTGCGGTATTGCCCTTACCGAAGGACTGCGACCTATGGTAAAAAGATTGCAAGAACGCGCTGCTATCGAGGACTTCACACGCGCCAAGGGTTTTGTGCAAGAGCGCGTAGAGAAAGCAATCGCGGAACTAGCAACCATGGAAGTAACAAATACCAAAGCATTGAATCGAAAATTACAAACTAAAGTTTGGGGCTATGCTGTATCCTCGACAGATGTTGAAATTTCAGCTACTAGTCAACTTAAAATAGGTTTTGATTTAGCGCAATATTTCAGCCTTAATGTGGAGAAGCAAAATAAAATGGTTGTGGTAACTTTACCTGAGCCTAAAATCTTGTCTTTAGAGGTTTATCCAAGAGTGGATAAAATGGATATTGGCTGGATGCGAGAATTGAAAGGTGCTGATTTCAATGCAGATATGAAAGCACTTACCGAAGCATTTCGTCAGGATGTGATTAAAAGTGATGTCTTCAATAAATCAAAAGCGCAAGTTGCAGAATTAATGGATACCATGCTAGGACCAATAGTAGCATCACTAGGAAAGGACTATCGTTTAAAAGTTCAATTCACAGGCAGAGAAAACGCTCAATCAGTAGAGCCTTCTAGCACCAGCATGGTCAGCAGAGCCTCAAGTACAGGATTTTAAGCAGCTAAATGTCATAACATAAAACGGACAACTATGAGCATCACCAGAAAAAATTTCTTTAAAGGATTAGCTATTGGTACTATTGCTGCGCCTTTTGTTATTCGGTCGGTAGTGGGCAAGACTAATGCTCAACAACAATCTTCAGGTATTATTTCCGATAGAAAGTATCGTTGGAAAATGGTTACGACTTGGCCTCCCAATTTTCCAGTGGTAGGTGAAGGAGCGGTCATGTTTGCGAAAATGGTAGCGGAAATGTCCGCTGGAAGGTTAGAAATTCAAGTTTATGGTGCAGGCGAACTTGTTCCCGCGCTCGAATGTTTTGATACCGTTAGGACTGGTGCTGCTGAAATGGCTAGTGGTGCTTCCTACTACTGGTCAGGAAAATTACCTGCGGCACAATTCTTTTCCACAGTGCCATTTGGTATGAATGCGCAACAAATGAACGCTTGGATTATCAATGGCGAAGGATGGGATTTATGGAAGGAGATATATGCTCCTTATGATTTAATACCGATGCCATTTGGCAACACAGGCGTACAAATGGGCGGATGGTTCAACCGAAAAATTAATACGATTGCCGATTTTAAAGGATTGAAAATGAGGATGCCAGGTTTAGGTGGGCGTGTACTAGAGCGCGTTGGTGGAACACCTGTTCTGCTGGCTGGTGGAGAAATATACACCGGCTTGGAGCGAGGTATTTTAGATGCCACAGAATGGATTGGACCTTATCACGATTATTTGATGGGCTTTCATCAAATAGCAAAATACTACTACACACCGGGTTGGCACGAGCCGGGTACGGTACTTGAACTAATCGTAAATAAAACACAATACGAACAACTCCCCTCTGACCTTCAAGCAATTATCCGTGTGGCTGCATTAGCAACGAATCATTGGATACTCTCTGAGTTTGAAGCTAAAAACAATGAATATCTCTCCATTATACAAAATGAAGCCAAAGTTGAAATTTTAAGGTTTCCAGAGGAAGTATTAACAACATTGAGGGTAGTTACCAGCGATATTTTAGCTGAATTTGTACAGCAAAATGCTTTAAGCAAAAAGATTTATAACTCCTATCAAGATTTTAGGGTGAAAGCTACCAAACTTTCTGACATCACAGAAAAAGTGTTTTACAATGATATTCAAAGTGAGATTTAGGTTGAACTTAATTTTATTGAACGATTTTGAGTAAAAAAACATTTAAAGGTATGTCTTTCGTATTTTGTGCAACTTCGTTTCTTATACAAATGCAGTAGATACCATTTAGGAAAATACTTTACTTTTGTAATATAACAATTAATTCTATCATAGAAAAAAGCGTATGGTTCGTATTGGAAATGTGGCTTTGGATGGCTTTCCGCTTTTGTTAGCACCTATGGAAGATGTGAGCGATCCTCCATTTAGAGCATTATGTAAACAACAAGGTTGTGATTTGATGTTCACAGAGTTTATTTCTGTGGAAGGGTTGATTCGCGATGCCGAAAAAAGTATTCAAAAACTAGATATTTACGAAGAAGAACGCCCTATTGGCATACAAATATTTGGCGCAGAATTGGATTCCATGATGCGTGCTGCTGAAATCGTAGAAGCGGCTAAACCAGAAATATTGGACATTAATTATGGTTGTCCAGTCAAAAAGGTGGTCTGTAAAATGGCTGGTGCAGGCATTCTGCAAGATATTGATCGCATGGTTAAATTAACAGATGCTGTGGTAAAATCTACGAATTTACCCGTTACTGTGAAAACGCGCTTGGGATGGGATGAAAAAACTATGTTCATTGAAGACGTTGCTGAGCGATTGCAAGATGTGGGTATTAAAGCACTTTCTATTCATGGACGCACTAGAAAGCAAATGTACAAAGGTGAAGCGGACTGGACGCTCATCGCAAAAGTAAAAGAAAACCCACGCATTCATATTCCTATTTTTGGTAACGGCGATATTGACTCTCCACAGAAAGCAGTGGAATACAAAAATCGCTATGGTGTGGATGGCATTATGATTGGTCGCGCCAGCATTGGCTATCCGTGGATATTTAGAGAAATTAAACACTACATGGCTACGGGCGAATTGCTACCTCCACCAACATTAGAAGAACGCGTAGAAGTTGCCAGACAACACCTGAAAAATTCCATCGCATGGAAAGGAGAAAAGCAAGGTGTTACAGAAATGCGTCGTCATTATACCAACTATTTCAAGGGGTTAAACAACATTAAAGTGTTTAAGCAAGCACTCGTAAGCACAGATGATCCAGCAACGCTTTTTGATATTCTAAATGAAATTCAGGTGCATTACGAAGCACTTGAGTTGGAAGCAGCTTAAAACAAAAGCATTTTATCGAACAAAAGCAAGGTAACTTTGATTTTTAATATTCAAGCAAAAGAGCGAATCATCTTTGATTTGATAAGCCAAGCAGCAGCAGAATTAGGATTTCCCGCCTATGTTGTGGGTGGTTACGTGCGCGATCGCTTGCTGGCGCGCCCGTCCAAAGACATGGATATTGTTTGCATAGGAAGTGGTATTCAATTAGCAAAAGGATTGGCGTCAAAGCTAAAACCTATTCCTAGAGTAACGGTATATAGCCGTTTCGGTACTGCTATGTTGAAATACTACGACATGGAAATTGAGTTTGTGGGAGCTAGAAAAGAATCCTATAGGCATGATTCCCGAAAACCTACTGTTGAATCTGGAACACTCGAAGACGACCAAAATAGAAGAGATTTTACCATTAATGCACTTGCTGTTTCCTTGAACGAAGCGGACTTTGGCATGATTATTGACCCATTCAACGGACTTCAACATTTGGAAGAAAAATGTATTAAAACTCCGCTCGAACCTGATAAAACCTTTTCGGATGACCCATTGCGTATGATGCGCGCAATACGCTTTGCCACACAGCTTAATTTTACAATTGATCCAGAAACGTTTGAGGCTATTACTAGAAACAGAAACCGAATTCACATTATCTCTAAAGAGCGCATTTCAACAGAGTTAAATAAAATTATTCTTTCTCCAAAACCTTCTATAGGATTTAAGTTGTTGGAAAAAACTGGGCTACTGCAAATTATATTTCCAGAACTCCAAGCCCTAAAAGGAGTAGAAATCAAAGATGGTTTAGGGCATAAAGACAACTTCTACCATACGTTAAAAGTGTTAGATAATGCAGCAGAAAAAACAGACGACCTCTGGTTGAGGTGGTCATCTCTGCTACATGATATTGGCAAAGCCCCTACCAAAAAATTTGAAGGGGAACAAGGATGGACTTTTCATGGACATGAAGCGGTAGGAGCATACATGGTGCCAAAAATATTTCAGCGACTTCGTTTGCCTACTGACCAAAAAATGAAGTATGTACAAAAGGTGGTTCGCCTACATATGAGACCAATCAATTTAACCAAAGGCGAGGTAACAGATAGCGGTATTCGCCGCCTGCTCTTTGAAGCGGGCGATGATGTGGATGACCTAATGCTACTTTGCGAAGCAGACATCACTTCTCGAAACGAGCAGAAGGTAAAAAAGTATTACAATAATATGCAACTCATTCGCCAGCGTTTGGTAGAAGTGGAAGAGAAAGACCGCTTACGCAACTGGCAACCACCTGTAACAGGCGAAGACATTATGAAAACATTTGGTATTCCGCCCTCCCGTGAGGTAGGTATCATCAAAAATGCTATACGCGAAGCCATTTTAGAGGGCGATATTCCAAATGAGTATGAACCTGCTTTTGAGTTAATGCTCAAACAAGGAGAAGCATTGGGGTTGAAAAGAATTGATACATAAGCTGCTCAGCTCAAAAATGAAAACATGAATGCCAAAACCTTTTCTCAACAATTAAAGTACCTCTTACAACTACACCTTTTTATCTTTCATGTTTTGAGTTGGGTCAGCATCACCGTAGGTGCAATGGGTGTAATAGCGTTTAAGCATTATCTTTGGTACTTTTCATTAATGACATTAAGTTGGGGCGGTGTAAATTTATTGGTTTTCCTTTGTTGCTATTGGCATATCAGGAAACATCAATACGTAAATCAATCACTAACAAAGCAAATTAAAGTTCAATATCACATAGAAAAGATACTATTCTTGAATATTGGTTTAGATATAGGTTATATTGTTGCAGGTATTTTATTTTTCATTATCTCAGAAAAAAGATGGCAATTTATCTGGCATGAATTTGGCTATGCCATCCTGCTGCAAGGTGTTTTTTTGCTGAGTTTGGATACTATTTCTAGTAGAAAACATTACAAAAACAGAACGAAGCACCTATTGCAAGATTGAGCGCAAGCTATACCTTTGTGCGATGCAAACACTCACAGCACCTCGACTTTACACACCTGCTTTTTTCCAACTTTGCTCAAGTTATGCACTCTTTGCAGCCAGTTTCAATATGATTATCCCTGAGCTACCTGCCTACTTAACACAATTAGGTGGCGAAGATTACAAGGGCTTTATTATTGCTTTGTTTACTTTAACCGCTGGTATTTCAAGACCTTTTAGCGGCAAACTTGCCGATACCATCGGCAGAAAAGCAGTTATTTATTTTGGTATTACTGTTTGTGTATTTTGCAGTTTGCTTTATCCATTACTCACTAGCGTAGCTGGTTTTTTATTGCTACGATTGTTGCATGGTTTTTCTACTGGCTTTAGTCCTACGGCTACATCGGCTTATGTCGCAGACATCGTACCCGTTCATAGGCGAGGCGAAGCTATGGGCATACTTGGCATCAGCATGAATACAGGTGCATCCATTGCGCCGCCTATTGGCTCTTTTTTAGTGAATTGGCAATCTCTGAACGCTATGTTTTATGCTTCTTCGGCAGTTGCGTTTATTGCACTTTTGCTACTCCTTCCGCTCAAGGAAACTTTGGCAAACAAGCGTCGCTTCCATCCTAGTATTTTAATATTAAAAAAGAATGAAATTGTAGATAGATATGCCTTTTTGCCTGCACTTTTATGTATGGCAACTTATTTTGGCTATGGAGTAATACTAACGATTGTGCCCGACCAAAGTGAATACTTGGGTTTAAGCAACAAAGGTTTATTTTTTACAACCTTCACAGCTATGTCTGTATTTTCTCGCTTGGTTGCTAGCCGATTATCTGACATCTACGGTCGTGTACCCGTTCTTCAAATTGCTATTGTGCTTTTATCCATAGCCTATATACTAATGGGAATGTCTAATTCTGCGACGTGGCTGCTTATGGCTTCGGGTGCTATTGGTTTTGCTACGGGTATAGCGGGACCAGCCGTGTTTGCATGGGCGATTGACCGAAGCGTGGATAGCCAAAGAGGAAAAGCACTAGCCACAGTTTACATTGGTTTAGAAATTGCCATTGGCAGTGGTGCACTGTTGGGCGCATTCCTATACAACAATAATCCACTTAATTTTGCGAGCACTTTTTATACTATTGCGGCGATTAGCGCAATAGGCTTTTTCATCTTGATTGGCAAAAAAGATGGGAAATTAATATAACTTTGAAACAACAAAACGAAACAACATGAACAAAGAACATCGTTTGTCGCGACGAAAAATGATTCGCAATACAGCACTTCTGAGTGGGGTAGGTTTGCTACCTAACCAAGCATGGGAGAAGAAAAAACAAAAACAAAACGCTCATCAATTTAAGTATTGTTTGAACACAAGCACCATTATGGGGCAAAATTTGGGCATTGTCCAAGAAATAGAAATTGCAGCAAAAGCAGGCTACGATGGTATTGAAATTTGGATAAATAGCCTTGAAAAATATGTAGCGACTGGCGGAAAATTGGCAGATTTAAAAAAACGCACTAATGATTTAGGCATTAAAATAGAAAATGCTATTGGCTTTGCGCAATGGATTGTGGATGACGATAATATTCGTGCAGCAGCTTTAGAGCAAGCCAAGCGAGAAATGGATTTATTAGCTCAAATTGGATGCCCTAGAATAGCAGCTCCACCTGCTGGCGCAACAGAACAGGCTGGACTAGACCTTACACGCGCCGCAAAACGATTTAAAGCGCTCATGGATTTGGGAACAACTATGAGCGTAATTCCTCAACTTGAGGTTTGGGGGTTTTCTAAAAACCTAAGTCGTTTGAGTGAAGTGCTTTTTGTAGCCACCGAATGTGGGCATCCCAACACGAAAATTTTGCCCGATGTTTATCATCTATTCAAAGGTGGATCTGACTTGAATGGCTTGAAAATATTGAACCCTAAGGCGGTGGATATTTTTCATTTAAACGACTATCCTTCCAATTTCAAACGAGAGGATATTACTGATAAAGACCGTATTTATCCTAGTGATGGCGTAGCCCCAATCGCTGATATTGTGCATAATTTAATCTATCCTAACGGAAAAACGATACTCTCGTTGGAGCTATTTAATCGAGATTACTGGCAAAAAGATGCGTTAAGTGTTGCTACGATTGGATTGGAAAAGATGAAAGTCGCAGTCGAGAAGTAAAAATAAAGAGAGGCTATTGAATACTAAGTTTTTAGCATTCAATAGCCTCTCTTTCAACTATGATTTTATTTAATCCTATTGTAAAGTAAAGGTAACTTTGATAGACTTACTATAATAGGCACTAAGATTAGTGTAATCGCTTGCTAATGTGGCTGTTGCACCTGTTGCATACACATTAGAAAGCACGCTACTAGAGACAGCATCCTCAATAGAGATTAAGTTGCCGACAGAGCCACCTACTAACTTTGCTAATTTATCAGCCTGTTGACGAGCTTTTTCGTACAACTTGCTGGTTAATGTAGTATCAAAATCACCTGAAGCATCTACTTCTACATCCACAAGATTTCCTGTAACATAGTTCAATTCATTGATTTTGTTGAAAAAATCCAAAAACTCTTTCTTACTTTTCAACTTGACCATATAACCCACGCCATAATCTTTATAACTGGGGCTAGTTGAATAAGAATCAGAACGATAGTCCATGTAAGCCAACTTCATAGATTTCAAGAGATTGTCAAGGTCTTTTGTTTTCTCTTTGGTTAACATGGCACGTTGTCTAGTAATTTGGTCGTTATCAATCACTTCCATATTTTCGTAGAACGAAGATTCAAACATCTCTGTTGAAACAGATACTTGATAGTTAATTGATTTAATAGGCACAGCTATTGTATCTGACACGACAATAGTAATGGTGCGTTGAGCAAAAAAAAGGGTTGGCAATACTGCCAAAAGAAAAGAAAATAAGGTTTTCATTGTCATTAATTTGTTTTTAATAAAGCTAATAACGTATAAAATACAAAAAAAAGTTACGCTAATTAGAAAATATTTTTTTTGAATCATCGCGCTACCTCCTATTTGGATTATAAATTTAGCTAATAGCTAGAAAAAGCTGAAAAATAAGCGATTATACTTTGGTTTTTTCAGAAAGAACATTTATCTTTGCGACCGCTAATTTTTTATTTAACTAAAACAAAAAGCATTCTTTCAATGCCTAACAGAAACGACGACAATTTAGAGAAAGAAGATATCCTTGAAACTTCTGAGGAAATACTCGAAAGTGAGTTAGAAGAAATATCAACAGATGACCTCCTCGAAGACATAGAAGAAGAAATAACTGAGGAGGAGGCGACTGAGGAAGAAGAAGACATTGATTTACTGTTGGATGAACCTGTCGCTGGTGAATCTGCTCATGATGATTTTGATTGGTCATTAAACAACAAAGGTGGGATTTCTTATTCTGAAGAGCAAAGAGAAAAACACCTGAGAGATTATGATGACACAATGACTGCTGTAAAGGAGAATGAAATTGTGTCAGGGAGAGTAACTGCGATTCATAACGGTGATGTACTTATCAATTTCGGCTTCAAGTCAGATGGTTTGTTAGCACTAAGTGAATTTCGCGATATGCCAGATTTGAAAGTTGGCGATATCGTGGAAGCCTATGTTGAGCAACAAGAAGATGAAAGAGGTCAACTGGTACTTTCCAGAAGAAAAGCTAAAATTACAAGAGCTTGGGAAAGAATCAAGGATTCTTATGAAAATGGAACAGTCATAAAAGGTATTGTAGTTAGCAAAACCAAAGGCGGTCTAATTGTGGATGCTGGTGGGTTAGAGACATTCTTGCCCGGTTCTCAAATTGATATTAAGCCTATCTTAGATTATGATTCCTACGTGGGCAAGCAGATGGAATTTAAGGTGGTGAAAATTAATGAAACCATTAAAAATGCTGTTGTTTCTCACAAAGCACTTATCGAAAGTGATTTAGCAGAACAGCGTGAACACATCATTTCTGGATTAGAGCGTGGTCAGGTGTTGGAAGGTCTTGTGAAAAATATAACAGATTTTGGTGCTTTCCTAGATTTAGGTGGCGTAGATGGTTTGTTGTATATCACAGATATTTCTTGGGGACGCATTAGCGACCCGAAAGAAGTCCTCAAAATCAATGATAAAATTAATGTCGTTGTATTGGATTTCGATGACAACAAAAAACGTATTTCTCTTGGTATGAAACAGTTACATCCTCATCCTTGGGATGTGTTGGATGCTAGCTTACAAGAGGGTTCAACGGTAAAAGGTAAAATCGTAAATATTGAAGATTACGGTGCTTTCCTTGAAGTTTTGCCGGGTGTAGAAGGTTTGATTCACGTTTCAGAGGTTACTTGGAGCAATCAGCCAGTCAATGCTAGAGAATTCTTCAAATTAAATCAAGAATTTGAGGCAAAGATTGTAACTATTGATAGGGAAGAGCGCAAAATGTCGCTTAGCTTAAAACAACTTTCTAAAGACCCATGGAGTGCAATTACAGAAAGCTATCCAGAAAATAGCCGACATATAGGTAAAGTGATGAACCTTACGCCTTATGGTGTATTTGTGGAGTTGCAGGAGGGAATTGGTGGTATGATTCACATTTCTGACCTTTCATGGACAAAACGATACAATCACCCTTCTGAATTTGTTAAGGTAGGTGATGAGATTGAATGTATGATTATAGAGATTGATGTGAACAATCGAAAACTAACACTCGGTCACAAACAAGTAGAGGAAAATCCTTGGAACACTTTTTCTGAAGTATTCCCAGAAGGTTCTTACCACGATGCTACCATTATTCGCAAAGATGATAGAGGCGCAATGGTTCAATTGCCTTACGGATTAGAAGCATTTGCACCTATTAAACACATCAAAAAAGAGGATGGTACTGAAGCAGAATTGGATGAAGTGATTAAAGTGAAAATTCTGGAGTTCAACCGCGATGATAAACGCATTTTGGTATCTCACCTCCGCTATGCGGAAGACATAGAAAAGGAAGCTAAAGAAAAAGTGCGGATAGAAAAGAAAGAAGAACGCGAAAAAATTACAGAGGAGGTGAAAAAACAACAATCCAAAGTGGAGAAGTCAACGATAGGTGATTTGGACGTTTTCTCACAACTACAAGAAATGGTGGATAATCAGTCCAAAGAAGAAGGTGAAGTGGAAAAAAAGGATAAAGAATAAAAACTTTTTCCAATTCTCAAGAATAGAAAAACCAGTCAAATTAAATTTTGACTGGTTTTTTAGTTTCAACTAATCTCGTTCCACATCAACACTTATGGTGCTGGGTTTGGAATTATCTGATGCACTTGTTCAATTTTTTTTAATACCTCTGAAGATAGCTTAACGTCAATACTAGCAATGTTTTCTTTTAGTTGTTCCATTGTTGTTGCGCCAACAATATTGCTCGTCAAAAAAGGACGGCTATTGATGAACGCCAGTGCCATTTGTGTCAAACTCAGACCTTGCTCTTTAGCAATAGCCAAGTATTTCGCTGTTGCTTGATGACTTAAATCCCCGTTGTATCGCGACATTTCTTTATACTTATTCAAACGATGTTCCTGAGTATCTGCATTTTGATGGTATTTCCCTGAAAGCAATCCAAAAGCCAAAGGCGAATAAGCCAACAATCCACATTTTTCACGAATAGATATTTCCGCTAAACCTACTTCGTAAGTGCGATTGAGCAAGCTGTAAGGATTTTGAACACTTACACATCGGGGTAAATCATGTTTTTCGGCAAGATGTAGAAAATGTGCAAGCCCCCAAGGAGTTTCATTGGATATGCCAAAGTATCTAATTTTTCCTTCATCTACCAATATTTGCATTGTTTCGAGAATGTCTAAAAAATTATCTTGCCAAGGATCGTCCTCTCTATGCGTATAGCCTAGTCTGCCAAAAAAGTTGGTCTTGCGCTCAGGCCAGTGTAACTGATACAAATCCACATAATCTGTTTGTAATCTCTTCAAACTTCCTTCAATAGCTACCCTAATTTGTGCTCTAGAAAAATTAAGCGACTCCCTAATATATCCTAGAGCACCTTTTGACTGAGCAGGTCCAGTTACTTTGGTCGCCACAATAATTTTATCTCTATCCGTTCTATCTTTTAGCCAAGTACCGATGTATTTTTCTGTCAAGCCATTGTTGTATTCTCTCGAAGGTACAGCGTAAAGTTCGGCAGTATCTATGAAGTTAACGCCTTGTTCAAGGGCATAATTCATTTGCTCATGCGCCTCTGCTTCTGTGTTTTGTTCGCCAAAAGTCATTGTCCCTAAACAAATGACACTCACTTCCAAGTCGGTGTTTCCAAGTTTTCTATATTCCATAAAGTGATTAAGTATTTGTGTGTTTATTTCGACGGCTGAAAATACAAAACTCTGGGAAGAAGCATCAAAATTATCACTGATGTTATAAAGCAAGCTAATAATGTATATGATAGATGCTATCATATGACACTAATCTCTATTGAAGGCAACTATTCGTATGGTGGCGAAGTTGTAAAAAAAAATTGAAATAAATGAGTACGTTTAGTTTGCAAGAAACAGTGCGTTATGCTAGGCATTTTAGTTTACCACAAATTGGTGAAGTTGGACAAATGAGACTAAAAAAAACTAAAGTGCTGGTAATAGGCGCTGGTGGATTGGGATGTCCTGTTTTGCTCTATTTGGCGGCGGCTGGCATAGGGCATATCGGTATAGTGGATGATGACTTAGTAGATGAAAGTAACTTGCAACGCCAAGTATTGTATAGCAGTGCTGATATAGGACGACCTAAAGCAATGGTAGCAAAAGAAAAAATAATTGCATTAAATCCTCATATTCAAGCAGTTACTTATCAGAAAAGATTAGTAAATAGCAATGTGATGGATGTTATCGCTGATTATGATGTTGTGGTAGATGGTACAGATAATTTTGCCACTCGATATTTGGTGAATGATGCTTGCGTGTTAGCTCAAAAAATATTGGTTTACGGCTCTATTTCACAGTTTGAAGGGCAAGTTGCTGTGTTTAATTACCCGAATGCTGATGGTGTCAGAAGCGCAAATTATAGAGATTTATTTCCTGAACCACCTGCTCCCGACACTGTACCCAACTGCGCGGAAGGTGGAGTATTAGGCGTTTTACCGGGTATCATTGGTAGTTTACAAGCTAATGAGGTCTTGAAAATAGCTGCTCAAATTGGTGAACCATTAGTCAATCAAATCTTCTTGTTCGATGCTTTATCCTTCAATACAAGAAAATTACACATAAACAAAAATTTGGATATAAAAATTGAACATTTGCCCAGTATGCTTAATTATTGCGTTGCCACAAAGGAAATTACAACAGAAGAACTAAAACTTATGATAGCACGCCATGAAGATTTTCAACTCATTGATGTACGAGAAATAGCAGAATATGAAGCATTTAACTTGAATGGCACTTTAATTCCTTTGGGTAAGTTGCGCAGTAAAGTACATCA
>CALDYY010000050.1 GCA_937944245.1 uncultured Saprospiraceae bacterium
GCCGTCACTACTTTTTTTAAGTTGCCAAGTTGACTGTGCAGAAAGTAAAGTACAGGAAAAAATAAAAAATAGGGTAAAGAGACTCCATTTCATAATAGACAAATTAAAAGCGAACAAAACAAGCGACAAAAATCAATGCCACTTTAAAACTTAACGCTACTTACTAGGTCAAGGTATTTAGCAATAGCATTATTTAACTTAATAAACCATATGATGCTATGGTTCATTAAGTTTCTTGAATTATTTTATTTTTATCATTTTGCCAACAGCACTTTCCTTTTCAGTAGATACGCGATAATACAATATACCACTTGGCAACTGATTTAATTCAAGCGGAATGCTTTGTTTACCTGCTTGTAAAAATTGATTTGTGGTAAAATATACTGTTCCTTTTTCATCCATCACGGTCAGACTTACTTTGCTTGCTTCTGGCAAATCAAAGTGAATTTGAGTAAATTCATCAAAAGGATTAGGCGTATTTGGATGCAGCACAAGTTTTTGCTTAGCATTTACAAAATTCAATGTTGGATGCTGGATTTGAATAGATTCTGCTGCGTTACTGTACACTTCTGCCGGCGTAACAGAAGAAGTAATTTGCACTACTTTTTCTATATCAAAAGGCCGAAGTGTTTTCAGTTTTACAGTTATCAAACGATTGCCCCCACTAGCTGATTGACGATACCAACTCACGGTAATTTTGCCCTTGTCCAAAAGATGTAATCCGAAGTTAGCTAGAGATAAATCCGCTATATTTCCTAGCGTTACATCTGAAATAGTAGCGTAGCGTGGGTCAATTTCAAGTGTAAACTGGCAACCAATTAAATATGCTGGCATGTCAATACTTACTTCTTGTGTTGCCAAATCATAATTAGCTAATAAAGGCTGTGTGGCTAAAGCTCTGTTTTCCAATGAGTTTGTGCGGCTCAAAATAGCACTATTATTCATATCGCCTACTTTTACGCCAATAAAATTGGCTGCCATCATCTCTCCACTAAATGGATTGATTTCGATATACTCAGGAAATGGCGTAGCAAATGGATTTTTAGGATTGGGAAACTCAAAACGAGCGTCAATAAATCGCCAAGATGGCATCCCATTAGGAAATCCATTTTCAATGCCGAGCAATGCTTTTCGCAATGCCACTATATCAGAAATGGTTACTGCTCCAGAGCCATCAACGTCAGCAGCAATAATTTTGTAGGGCGAATCCAAAGGTTGCGTTGTCAAAATATGATTATTGATAAGGAACAAATCATAGGTACTAATTCCATTTAAAGGATTATCTCGTCTTTCTGGAACTATTTTATAGCTTTCACCAAGTGGTAATGCAGCAAAAACATATAAGCCATCTTCTGCTGTTTTCATATTGTTTTGCTCCACTTGTCCCGATTTTTGTTTGACGGTTACGTTGGGGATAGCTTCTCTAAGTTCAGTCGTAATCAATCCGCCTAAGCTAGCCACAGCAGCGGTTGTTGTTACATTTACAGATTGGCAATAGGTATGAGTACCACATTTATTTGTAGCCGTTAAGCAAATTTTGTATTCACCGGCTACTCTATATTCGTGAACCACATTTAATTTATCATCCTTAGTGCCATCGCCTAAATCCCACGTTATGGCTTCAGCATCTAAGGAAGCATTCACTAAACTCACTGTTAATCCGCTAGAATCCATAAGGAATTTAGCCACAGGCATATCTCCACCTTCTGATGGGATAGTAAAACTAATCGTACTTGTGCAACCATTAGCATCCGTAGCTGCTACTTGATAAGTACCTGCTGCTAGATTTTGAAAACTAGGGTTTACTATTGCACCAGTACCGATATTAAAAGTGTAAGGCGCACGCCCACCTTGCGCATTGATGATGACCGCACCATTGTTCTGACCACAATTTGCAGCCACTAAAGCCCCCATACTCAATGTTGGCGCGGTTGTACCTGCCACTTCTACCACTGTTTGAAAGCTACAACCTTTGCTATCTGTAATGCTAAGATTGTAATTACCACTTGTTAAATTTTCAAAGCGATTGTTAGCCGTTGCCCCTCTACCAATGTTGTATTGATAAGGCGCAGTGCCTCCATTTACTATTGCAGTGAACGCACCTTTAGCTTCGCCACAATTTGCTGCGACCCTATTCACAATGTTGGCTTGAATAGGTGCTGCCTCTGCAACAGTAGCCACATGAATTTCTTGGCAATTCCTAGCATCTGTAACGGTTACCGTGTAAGTACCTTTGGCAAGGTTAGTAAATGTTGGGGTATTCGTTGCCCCGTTCCCCAAGTTGTAAGTGTATGGAGCAGTACCACCTCTTGCTTGAACGGTGAACTGACCATTTAATTTATCACAACTTGCATTTTCTAAGTTCTCAATCGTTACCCTTAAATCTTCTAAAGCATTTATGATAATGTTTTGCCTAGTGGTACATCCATTTTTATCCTTCACGGTCAGTACATAACTGCCTTGCGCTAAATTGTTGAAGGTTGCGTTTGTGCTTTCCGCACCACCGATGCTATAAGTATAGGGTGCTAAGCCTCCTTTTACTGCTGCGGTGAATCCACCATTACTTTGGCGACAACTCACATCCAATTTATTAATAATTTCTACGGAAAGTGCCTCTGATGCTTTAAGTTCTACTTCGGCACTCGCCACACAACCATTATCATCAATAACTCGGACAGTATATTTTTTAGGTGAAAGCCCATTAAAAGTAGAATTAGTTGTCGCTCCATTGCCAATATTAAAAGTGTAAGGCGCTTTTCCGCCCACTGCTGATAAGGTAATGATACCATTATTTTCTCCGCACGTTGGCGATTGTTGGTTCAATACTCGAATACTTAAATCTGTTCCCTTGTTGATGGTCACACTGGTTATTGCTTTGCAGCCTGTTGCATCCGTAGTCGTGATAGCGTAAGTACCCGCAGCTACGTTTCGGAATTGACCATTAGTATTTGCACCGTTTATCCAAGTAAAAGTGTAAGGGGCTTGCCCTCCAGAAGGTATAATATCAAATGCACCCTTACTGTCCCCACAAAAATCGTCTCTCGTATTTCTAGCACCTGCTTGAATATCGGCATTATCTTCAATATTAGCTTCTAAGCGAACACTACACTCAAAAGCATCTTTAATGATGACAAGGTAATTACCCGCTGCTAATTCCGTAAGTGTAGGCTGGGTAAATACTCGGTCGCCAATCGTATAAGTGAAAGGGGCTTGCCCCCCTACTACGGCAATTTCCAAACTGCCGTTGCGTTGACCACAAGTAGCATCTGTGCGACGCACCAATCGAGCAGAAATTTGGCTTGTTTCTTCCACTTGAATGGTTTGCACCGCAGTGCATCCTTTACTATCTGCAACACTCACATTATATGTTCCCCCCGATAGTCCAGTGAAAATTCCATTTGTCGTTGCTCCGCCACCAATATTGTAAGTATATGGTGCTGTACCACCCACTGCTTGCACTGTAAAACCTCCTGAAGCAGTGCCACATTTGGCTATTATTTTATTGCTTATGCTGGCAGATAATGGCAATCCTTCATCAATCGTAGCTCGGGCAGTAGTAGTACAAAAATTTGCATCTGTGACAGTTACGACATAAATACCACTTTGCAAGTTACTAAACGATGGATTTGTCACCACACCATTACCAATATTGTAGCTATACGGTGGCGTTCCTGTGTTGACCACCACATCAAATGCGCCATTATCCAAACCGCATTTAGCATCTGTTTGATTGGCGATGTCAATGGTAATAGGTGGGGTTTCCTTGATAGTAACTTTATCTATAAACTCACAGCCATTAGCATCTGTAACCGTAAAGCTATAAGTACCTCCACCTAAACGATTGAAGGTAGGACTGCTCGAAGCACCCAACCCAATATTGTAAGTATAAGGTGCTTTGCCGGCGGTAGGTACAATAGTAAAACTACCAATGGATTGTCCACATTCTGCAATTTTTATATCGCCAACTATGGCAGACACTGGGGTACCACCATTTTCAATAGTTACTATTTTTGTTCCTGTACAGCCAGCAGCATCTTCAATAAGAACTTGATAAGTACCTACTGCCAAGCCATTTGCAGCGTTCCCTGAAATAGGTTGACCGTTCATGGTAAATTGATAGGGCGCTATTCCATTCAACCCTTGTATTTGGAATCCCCCGTTGGGTTTATCACAAGTGCTAGGCGTAATGTTAGTAATATTAGCATCCAGCACTACCTCACGTGCCTCAATAGCTACGTTTTCCGTAGCCTTGCAGCCGTTGCGATCTGTTACATTTACTTGGAAAGTGCCTGATGTCAAATTCTCAAAACGACCATCAGCGGTGGTGCTGTTGCCTATGACATAAGTGTATGGCGCAGTACCTGTAAGCACTTGAATAGCAAAACCTCCGTTTTCTTTTCCGCAAGTAGCTGCTTTTTTATCCGCAATACTAATCGTAAGTGGTGGCGTTTCTTCGATTTCTACTTCTTGGGTAGCTATACAGCTATTAGCATCTGTAATCGTTACTACATAAACACCTCCACTCAAATTGCTAAATGTAGGCGTGGTTTGGTTGTTAATACCAATGCTATATTGAAAAGGTGCGCTACCTTCTGTAACTTCAATGGTAAAGCTAGCATTCGATTGCCCGCATTCTGCAATCGTTTTATTGACCAATTTTGAAGCAACACCTGTGGTTTGTCCAATGCTAATCGCTCTTTTTGTGGTGCAACCCGTTGAGCTAGTTACAATTACTTCGTAATTACCCGCTGCTAAATCTGTGAAATTTCCATTGCTATTCACCTGATTGCCAATAGTATAGCTAAACGTAATTTGCGCACTACCGGTAGGAGGAGCAAGTCTAACTTGAACCGTCCCATTATTTTTTCCACAAGTAGCATCTGTTACCTGCACTTCTCTGATGTTCAAACTACCTTCCAGTGTAATCGTAATTAATTCACTAGCTTCACAACCATTAGCATCTCTGGCAGTAATGGTATAATCGCCAGGTGATAAATTAGTGAATGATGGATTAGAGGTAGGTGCAGCACCCGGTAGCGCATAAGTAATAGGCAATGTTCCACCCGATGCAAATAAGGTGAATGCGCCTCGTCCTGTGTTACAGTTCGCATTGATAATATTAGCTATGTTTATAATCAATGGAGGTACTGCCTCAATATTCACTTCTTCTATAACACGACAACCAGCAGCATCTGTGATGGTAACTTTGTAATTACCTGCTTCTAAATTTGTGAAGATAGGATTAGTGGTTGCGCCATTGCCAATATCGTAGCGATAAGGTGTTTGCCCATTACTCGCCCTTACAGTGAATGTACCGTTATCTTTGCTGCAAGTAGCATTTTTAATGTTGATGATTTCGACACGTAAATTTTCACTTGCCTCTACCCTAGCCGATTGTACCGCAGTACAGCCATTCGCATCAGTAGCAGTAATGAAGTAAACGCCAGCCGCCAAATTGGAAAATACTGGATTAGCGGTTATCCCGCTACCAAAATCGTAGCGTATGGGAGGCGTTCCTCCAGTTGTGTTAACCGTAATTTGTCCACTTCTTTGAGCGCAATCCGCATTTTTGACATCGGCAATACTCAACAATAGTGGTGGTGAAGCATCAATTGTAAAGTTATGACTAGCACTACAACCATTGGCATCTAAAGCCGTCATTATATATTCGCCAGATGCTAATTCCCCAAATCGAGGAGCATTGGAACTTAATGGACCTAGTTGATACAAGATAGGTTCAATTCCCCCAATAAGTAAGCCTTCCACCCTTCCATTGTTTAATCCGCAACTAGCATCTGTCAATTTATCTATTGTTAATCGCAAGGCTTCTTCTTCTGCTACAATAGCCGTTTCGGTGGTTTCACATCCCGAAGCGTCAGAAAGAGTAATTTCATAAGTGCCGGGTGAAAGTCGCTCAAAACGATTGTTACTCGTGAATCCATCACCAATATTGTATTGAAACGGAGGAATCCCTCCAAAAG
>CALDYY010000051.1 GCA_937944245.1 uncultured Saprospiraceae bacterium
CCGTTGTGCGATGCTTTTATTTTCGCCCAAATATTATTTATTCACCCGCTGTAGCCCCTGCATTTGTCGCATGGTTTTTTCTAAACCCTCAGAACTTCCGTCCATGAAAATAACGTTGCCTTCGCTATGTTCGGCTATGTGTTTCATACCGTCAATCCATTGCACCATTTTATGAACCTGACTTCACTAAGGCTTAGTCATCTAGCCTGCTAAATTCCCTTGCCCTCCAATTGTCAGAACCATAAACTATTGATTTTGACTTAAAGAAAATTTTTAAACAAGCTCTAATTTAAGATTGACAAAGCAAAAAAAAGTGGTTTTATAATTTTTTGCTGTTAGGGTAATTGCGACATTTTTTAAGCAGTAGTTTTGCCGAAAAAGTAAGTTTTCCCGTAACTCGACATGAAAGTGCTTTCTACTAAAACTTGCCTCGTGGAACATAACAAATAAGTGTATTCTCACGATTTTAAACAAACAACTATTATCATCTAAATCTAGTTAAACAATGGAAAAAGAAATAAAAAACCTTTCATCCACACCAATATGACTTTTGAAGAAATAGTAAATTACCGCCGATCCATCCGATATTACAAAGATATTCCAATAGATTCCGAAAAAGTTAAACGCTGCGTAGAGCTGGCTACTTTAGCCCCAAATAGCTCAAATATGCAACTTTGGGAGTTTTATCATATCGCAGCGCCAGAGGTTATCCAACAACTCTCTGTGGCTTGTTTGAATCAACAAGCGGCATCAACTGCCCAGCAGATGCTCGTTTTTGTAACAAGACAGGATTTGTTTAGGCAAAGGGCAAAAAAAATACTGGAGTTGGAAACTCAAAATATCATCAGAAATAGTCCCAAAGAAAAACAGGAAAGCAGAATCAAACAGAGAAAATTATACTACGGGAGAGCAATGCCATTTTTATACTCCCGTTTTTTTGGAATCATGGGAATCATACGAGTAATATTCGTGAACTTAGTTGGACTTTTCCGACCTATCGTTTATCAAGTTTCCGAAAGCGACATGCGCGTAGTTGTGCATAAAACTTGTGCATTGGCAGCCCAAACATTCATGTTGGCAATGGCTAGCGAAGGGTACGATACCTGCCCTATGGAAGGATTCGATAGCAGAAAAGTAAAACGCATTTTAAAACTACCCTATGAAGCAGAGGTCAACATGGTTATTTCTTGTGGCATAAGAGATAAGCAAGGAGTTTGGGGGGACAGAATCAGAATTCCTTTCGACGAAGTTTATAAAAGAATTTGAAGCCAACAAAACAAAATTTATTAAAAATACGCTATGAAGTATCATCCTGAAATTCATAAACGCAGGTATGGCAGGCAGATAAATTTTATCAATTACGGTTGTTGCAGTTTACGTCAGTTCGTAGCCATTCTCTCTGACCTTTTCCCAAACCCCAACTCAAAACAACAACCAACTGGCAGTTTCAACTTGCCAGTTGGTTATTTACACTACTTCACTTGTACGCGAATACCTTCTGAATGGCTAGTAAACTCTGGGGCGTACATGCACTGTACGGTCGTAATGCCATTGGAGAAATCACCACTGTGGGCTACCCGTAGTGGGTACTCAAAAACGTGTGTTCCAGTAGGCAAATAGTCGAAGAAAAAGTTGGTGGCAGCGTCGCCTGTGCTTTCGTAGTAGCCTAGACTACCCTGCCATTTATATTGGCTGATGACGTTCATCGGTTCAAAGCCACTGGCTCTCATGTCTTTCATATGCACATAGGACATAGCGCGATCCACCTGCAACTCAATGCGGACTTTTATTTTATCGCCTGGTTGTAAGACTTTGGTACTATTGATGGCTTCCAATTTCGGTCCAGTAGGCGTATTCACTTCTTTGAACAACTGCTTCTTGATTTTCAAGGGTGTTTCCTCGAAGGTTTTTATCTTGTCCAGTTGCTCGAAATATTGCCAGTACAAACCTCCCCACGCCACGGATTTGTTGGGATTGCTCACACTCACACTTGCCATGTCTGCACTAATTTCTTTACCTGACCATTGCGCTTTGAAATAGCCTGTACCTGCCTCCGCTTGTTGTTGCGCTGCTTTTAATTTCTTGTCATGCAATTCTGGATTGCCTGCATTGTTGAAATTCACTTCTACTAACTGGTCTTCTAATAACCAGTTGTCGCCGTTCATCAATAAGGCATAGACAGCGGCTGAGGTAGCTTTTGTGGTCGTCCAATGGGTTGTTTGTTTGGCTTTTAACAACCATACTTTGAGTTCCTCCACTGTTTTCAAGTCTTTGGCGACCTCACTAAAGACCTCAATCATCAAGGCATGTGCTTCTACTGGCAACTGATGCCAATCATAACCCCTATCCATTTTCCAGTACATTCCACGCTCTTTGTCTTGAATAGCGCGCTCTTTCAATGATTTTACAATTTTTGCAGGTGTTTTTGTTTCGTTCATGCGCTGCAAGGCTAAAGCAATCATTCCTTCTTGGTATATTCCTTTTTTCAACCAATATTTCTCTGCTTGCTTAGTGTAATGATTTACTGCTTTTTTCAGTTTTCCCTCCATTGGATAGTTCAAAAAGAAAGAACGAGTGTATAAATAGTGAATCACTATCGGCGATAAGTCGTCTATTTCCTTCTTGCTATTGCTGTTGTTGCGCTGTTGCTCCTCGTAGTATTTCAATAATTCTTCATCAACGAATTGAATCGCGTTGTCCACCAAGCGCACCAAGCGAGCATCTTGCTGAATAGCACGCACTTTCAGGCGATCCAAATGCCCAACACCTTCGAGAATGTACTGTGTCATGTACCAGTTGGCATAGCCCCCTTCAAACCACGAAAACCCACCATTAGGTAGTTGGCGGTCTGTAATTTTTTTCAAGGCATCTTCTTGCTCTTTTGCCATTCTATTGAGGTCAAAAAGCAAGCCAATATTGCGTTTTTGTTCTTCCTCGCTTTGCGCATTCAACACCCATGGCGTTTCTTGCAACAAGGCATATTTCAACTCCTGATTCTTGGAGAGATTGCTTTGCATAGCCCCAGCCCCAGTACTTGACCAAATATCGAATACCGCTTTTATTCTTGGATGGGCATTGGCTACGCTAGTTGCCAGCGCATTGGCATAGTAGCGATTGAATACTTGCTCAATGCACTGATAAGGATATTCCATCAAATAGGGCAGCGACTGCACCGCATACCAAGCAGGATTGGATGTAAATTCCAACGTTAAACTTTGATGCTCTAGGGTGTTAGAAGCCGAAGCATTTTGTAGCGAAGCCAATGTAAATGTCTCTTGTTTCTTGCCGCGAATAGGCAATGGCAGCGATTCTGTAACCAACATTCGATTGGTCAGTATTGGCAAAGCGGATTCCTCGCCATCGGAGAAATCGCCAGCTTGCGCCACTATTCGATGCACCAATGCAGGTACTTGCGCCACTGAAGGCACGTTGAGCGACCATGCTAAACTTGCCGATTGTCCAACTTTTGCTTGGAAACTAATTTGGGCATTTTTGATACCAAATAATTCATTGACCGGTTGCATAGTAGTTGCATCCAGTAGTTCCAACTGCGCTTTGCCATTCATCAAGTTTTCTGTCATGTTGCTGACTTTGGCAGTAAATACAATTTCATCGCCTTCGCGTAGGAATCGAGGCGCGTTGGGTTGCACCATTAATTCCTTTTGCGTAATGGTTTCATTTTGGGTAGTCGCAAACTTCAAGTCTTTGGTGTGTGCAAAGCCCAAGAATCTCCATCTAGTCAAGGCTTCGTTCATGGTGAATTGAATGATGATATTGCCTTCTGCATCTGTTTTGAGGTTGGGTAGGAAGAAAACCGTTTCATTCAAATTCTTGCGCACATACACCCCTGACAAATCCACTTGCGCTGGTTTAGGTGCGGAAGGTGCGTCCTTCATTTCCTTTCTCCTTACCTCATCCATGCTAATCACAGAATTGTAGTTGCTAGCATCTTCTACTGGTGCAGCAGACATTGCCATTTCTGGCATTGAGCGACTACTTTTGCGCATGCTTCTAGTTTGAACTACTTCCTGTAACATCATACCATTAACAGCATAGTAATAGCTATCATTAAACCCAAACCAGTTAAATGTGGTGTAGCTTCTAGCAGTCGGATAATTGTTGTAGCCGTAGTTGTAAGCATAAATAGCTCTACCAGTAGCACTATTAAAATGTTTGGCATTCAATCTTAAGTAAGCGCCACTTGTTGGGTATGGATTGAAACCTGCATTCCATGAATTGGTTGCAAACTGCTCTAAAGAAGCATCGTACAAGGTAGCTACCATTTCCGCTGCGACTTTTTCACTTTTCGGTCCGCTTATTTTGATGCGCCATTCTTCTTCTTGACCTGGTTTGAGCTTATCTCTGAAAGTGCTATATTCAATTTTCAAATCTTTATTGCTCCAAGGCACTTGTATCGTTTCGCCTTCGTGGAAAGTTCTATTGCTATGAACATAACTCACATAGTAGTGAACATTACCTCTATCTTCCTCTTGAATAGGAATGGTGAGTTGCATGAAATCTTTCACAGTCAACCACTCTCGACGTACGATATTTCGATTTTTTTCTACCTCGAATAGCACTTTTAATTCCTTTGCGGCTGTACCTAAAAAGATATTCGCAGTTTCGTTAGGTTCGTAGGTTGATTTTTCCAGTTTTTGCCAACCTAAATCAGCAAAAGGCGCTTGCTTATTCGCTAAATCATAGACCGTAAAATATTTTCTTAACTCTACTGCTTGACCATATTTATCTGCCGTTTTGAGGATAAGTACATAACTTCCCGTCTTAAAATTGGGGTTTATTTTATTTTGTTCTGCGGTATTGAAAGTGGTTTCTAACAATGTTTTGCCGACCTTCCAATTTTGGATTTCATCCTCATCCGCATAAGCAAAGTGCGGAAAATGTTTTTGATAATCCTTTTGTGAAATCAAGTATTGATCGGGCTGCTGCCAATAGCGATTCAAGTACATTTGCTTGGGCTGTTCCAATGCTTGAATCGTGATTGTCCCTTTCGCTGCTTCAAATTCGCCATTCAAATTCTTAGTCTGAATGGTCAATTCTCGAGTAGCTTCTAATGCAATTTTTTCTGGCAAATCAAGCTGCACATTTAATGCAATATAACCCACCGTTACACTGGTTTGGCTAGAGCGTGTTTCCCCTGCAATGTCTGTAACATCCGCATAAACAGTGTAGTAATATTCGGGATTGTTCGTAGCATCGGCAGCGTAATCGGGAATTGCTTTGAAATCAATGGCAAATTGTCCATCTTGGTCCGTTGTAGTTGTTCCATTCGTGATTTCCATGCTTGAACCGGCACTTGGGAAGCGATAGCCTCGCCACCAAGGCAGCCAAGGATAGCGCACTTCGCGCACCACGCGATACTGCACTTTTGCTCCGTCAATGTTATTGCCTGCCAGAGCCTGCGCCAAACCATTCACTTTCACTATGTCATCCAAGCGATAGGCTTCTTTAATCGGCTCAAATTTAACTTCAAAAGTAGGACGTTTATATTCTTCAACACTAAAAAACTTACTGCTACTGCCTGCACTGGATTGGAGGTGCATTTGTCCTAATAGTCCACCACTTGGTGCGACAAATGAACCTTGCACTGTTCCATATTCGTTAGTTGTTAAATGTAACTCATTGACTTTTTGATAATTGACATCAAAAAAAGTGATAACTACTTTTTCATTTGCTAAAATAGAAGGTTTTTGTGCAGCATCTTTTTTCAAAACAATAGCTTTGAAATGTATGGTCTGTCCTGGACGATAAATACCTCTATCCAAGAAAAAATGCGTCATTACTTGCTCTTGCTCACGCTCTTGATAGGAATAGTTGGAAAAACCATCACCAAAAAATAGTACATCTTTATCTTTTATCACTTTCACCTGAAAATAGCGGTCAGCAAGGTTTGTTTTTGCATATCCTTCTTTGTCCGTGGTTAAGGTTTGTAGTTTTTTTAGTTTATTTTTGCGCAAAATGCGGTCATAATCTTGGTTGTAAAGCTCTAATATTGCGCCATTTATTGGTGCACCAGTTACTCTATCCACAACAAAAAACTCTGAATTACCCTTGTATTGACGATGCCAGTATGCCAATTCAGAAACGGCAAAATGAGTAGCATTGAGTATAGTAGCCTCTTCTTCTTCAAATTTTTCTTTTTCCGCAACAATAATAAGGTAACTACCCAATGGCAAAGCTTTTGCCATCACCTCCACGTTGTGGGTACGATAATCCTCCGTAGCAGGTAGCTTTTCTGACCATTGCTGAACCACTTTTAACTGGCTCAATTTAATACGCTGCTCTTTGATAGGCAAATTATTTATCTCCTGCCAATCGTCATAAGTAAGTTGCACCAGTCTGAAATAAACTTCCGGCAAATTTCGGTACGTAACATTGAACAAAAGTGGCTGATTGGGCAAGTTCACTTGTTCCACTTGAAGGCTCAAACTTTTTTCTTGAATAGTGTTCAACAGTTGACGGCAATGCTTAGTGCCATAAGCGTCTGGATATTGCTGAATCGCTGATTCACAAAGTGTTAGAGCAGTTTTCCAGTCCCAGCGTCCTGTCTCGCCATTTTCGCGTTCGTAAGCTTGACCTTTGTTATAGAAATATTGTGCTTTTAAGTAAATCGCTTCAGCAGTCATCGGATGCTTTTCATATTGCTGAATGATGCGGTCTAAACCTTTCAAATACAATTCGTCTTTGTTCGTAACAATAGATTTTTCATGCACATATTTCAAGCGCATCAAATCGGCGTCTAATAAGGCTTCTGGTGTTTCGTCGTTTAAATGAGATGCAATTAATTGCTGAAATAAAAGTAGCGTTTTAAGTTGAAAAGAGGTGTTGGACTTATCTTTATCCGTAAAGGTAGCTTCCGTAAACGCTTTAGCTGGAGCAAACGCCACTTCTTGGTCAATATAAAATTTATTTGCCGATTCTGTAAGGTAACTTCGATCGTTTTTAAAATGTTCTAATGCACGGTAAGCCAATAAATCGTATATAGCTGGACGCAAACCTGCATCCTCCTTGCCTTCTAAAAGTAATGCCTTAAATTCTTGAATTGGAATTTGCTTTAACCGCTCATCGTTAATGGACGACCAGTATAACTCATTGGTCTTGATAATGAAGTTTTCAATAGACCAAGTGCGAAAATCTCGCTCATCTTCTTCCAAGATGTTGGTTCTGTTGGTGAATTTCCAGTAATTATCTTCTAAATAACTATTGTAATAGTCCGCCAATGCAGATTGTAAAATGTGTTGCGCTGGAAACGTTTTCACTATTGCTATTTGCGCTTTCAGCCACTCCACCACATCGGCTTCGCCGTCCGCTTCGAGTTGTTTTTTGTATTTAGCTTGATAAAGTATGGTTTTTACCAATTGCGGTACATTATCCTCTTTTTCTGCTCGCTTTCGCAATATTTCTACTTGTTCTAAAGCAGATTTAGGTAAACCTTCATTTTCTAGGGAATCAATCGCTTTCCATTCTTTTTCATAATCCTCTTGGTTAAAATGTAGCATGGTAGGGCGGTTCGTTTTAAAACTTTGAAATAAGATAAACGCTAGCGCCAAAGCAGCAAATAAAATAAGCCAATATTGCATTTTCATGGATTGAATTTGGTTTTAGTCCAACATTAATCAAGCAAAAAAGGCTTTCTTTTAGCCCTTTCTCGCCAGTATTATCATTTAGATGTAAGATACGCTATTTTTAGCACATCGTTTC